>DASSNA010000026.1:0-2553 GCA_035688445.1 Solirubrobacterales bacterium
GTCCCGCAGGGGGTCGTCGGCAGGGTCACGTAGCTCTTGATCAGCGATTCGGGCTCCTGGATGCCGGGCCCCAGCACCTGGCAGTTCGACGCCACCGAGCCACCGGTTGCTTCGTCGAGGCAGTTCCCGCGCTGGGGGTCATGGGTTTCGTTCGGTCGCGCGTTGCCCCACCACGGCGTGCCCCAGATCGTCAGGTGGATGCTGCGCAAGTCGAAGCCCTGCGGCACGTTCTGAAGGCGCAGGTCGAGCCCGGCGTCGGCTTCGCGGGCCTGGACGTCGAAGACGAGTGGCGTGCCGAAGGGCGAGGCTCCGATCGCCGCCGTGGTGCCGAACGGCGGCACCAGGTTGAAGAGGCCGAACCAGCGCACCGTCCCCCCCACGTCAACCCTGACCACGCCGACCTGGCTCGAGTTCGGGCAGCGCTCGCCGGAGAGGCTGCCGGGCTTGATGCTCGAGCGCGGCGTCCGAAAGTCGACTTCGGCGCAGTCGTTGACCGAGGTCGGGTTGATCAGCAGGCCGGGAGGCATGTGCACGGTGAGGTCGCGCAGGCGGCGCGTCCCGGCTTCGGTTTCGAGGTCGAAGGCGGCGTCGAGCACGTAGGGATGAGCGCCGGCCTGCGTCTCGGCCGAGCCGTCGGACCTCTTGGCGGCGGCCTGGAAGCCGGCGATGCCGAAGGCGGCCTGCGCCGCAGCCGGCCAGCAAAGCCCGCAGGCGATTACGGCTCCGAGCAGGAGGAGACGGGTCCGAGCCGACCTCACCCCCGACTCCGATGCCGCGCTTCGCGATGGTGCTTCCGATGATGCTTGCGCTTCTTGTGCTGTACCGGGAAGCGGACGGGCGCGTTGGGCGGCCCTTCGACCACGGCCGTCCCGGGAATCACTTCTTCAGGGGCCGGCGGAGGCCCTTGGCATTCGTCGCCGTTGCATTCGGCGGCAAGGCCGGGTGCCGCGGCCGCACCGAGGAGCCCGGCGACCAGGAGCGCCGCTACGCGTCCAGAACGAATCCTTCTTGAAGACCCTCCCCCGCTGCCCACGCTGCGAGTCTAAGGAGTGGCCGGAGTGACTTCAAGGAAGGTCTACGGTTTGTGTTCTACCCCATCGCCAGCCGTCGGGCCTCTGCCGCCCCGAGGTAGGGCGTCAGCACGAACTGGGTCAGGTCGGGCAGAAGGTCTTCCAGCTCCTCGCCCCTTCCGGCCGTGACCTGGCGGCCGACCATCGAGTTGAGCGCCCCGAGGATGCCGCGCTCCGCCGTGTCGGGCAGGGGTTCGCCCCCGGCCCGCAGCTCCCGACCCTGGCGCAGGAACGGCACCAGTTCCTCGATCGCCGCTTTGTGCAGACGGGCGATCTCGGGGCCGGCGACGAAGGGCTCGGCGGTGAGCAGGCGGGCCAGCTCGGGGTATTCGGCGAAGTCCGAGAGGATGGCGGCGATCACCGCGCGGATCCGCAACGGCCACTCGCTCTCGCTCTCGTAAGCCTCCCCGACCAGCGGCCGCAGGTCCTCGACGCCTTTCGCGAAAGCGGCGACGCAGACCTCCTCGACCGTGTTGAAGTACTTGTAGAAGGTACGACTGGCGACCGCGGCCCCCTCGGTGACCGCGGTGATGGTGGCGCCGCTGTAGCCGACTTCGCCGACCACGGCGATGAAGGAGGCGATCAGCCGTTCGCGCTGGTTGCGTTCGACGAACTCCGGCGGCAGGCCGTGGCGGCCGTGCGGAAGCTGAGCCAGCTCATCTGGGTGGTGCGGATGTTCTGCCGGAGTTTTGCTGGACACTCGGCCACCATCTTAAGGAGCACCACGGCTAGGGCGGCGGAATCAGCTCCTCGAGGCCCGCCTCGGTGCCGAAATAGGCGCTGATCGCGAGGAACATCATCTCCGGCAATTGCGAAGGGAGGCCGGGGCTGCCGGCAACGGTGCATCGGCGATAGACGCGATCGAAGAAGAACGCGACGATCCAGGAGCTGGTCGACTCCGGAGTCGCGCCAGGGTCGGGAAGCTCCTCGCGTGCGGAATCGAGAAGCTCGGCGACGCGGGCGGCGAATGCGCGCTGGTGCCGGCGGCCGAGCTCGCCCGCCGCGAGCGCGTCGACGGCGAGGAAGCGCGCCTCCGGCCGGTAGGACTCCACCAGCCGGGCAGTCTCGGTGGCGGCGGCGCGGAAGCGATCCCGCCAACCGGCGAACGGCGCTGTCACCTCGGCGATCCGCTGGAAGTAGGCCGATTCGAGACGCTCCCACAGGGCCTCGAAACGCGCAGCGTCCTCCTCGACGAACCCGTGTTCGGCCAGCTCGTAGAGGTAAGGATCGGGGCCGGTCACCGCCGCCCCCCGCTCGACAGGAGAGCTAACCGGCCGCTGCCGCTGCCGCTGCCGCTTCGGCGCCGATGAAGGGGATCAGCGAGAACTCGATCAGCTGTTGGACCATGGGCTCGAGACTGTCTCCGTCGCCCTCGAGCAGCGCGTAATAGAGGAGCCAGTAGAGGCCGCCCACGACCGTCTCCTCGACGGTGTCGGCGAGCTCGGCGACGCCGGCGTCGGCACGGGCGGCGCGCAGCAGCTCC
>DASSNA010000034.1:0-2412 GCA_035688445.1 Solirubrobacterales bacterium
CGGCGCTGGCGACGACCGCGAGGCTGACGTAGGAATCGGCGCGCGCGTGGTTGCCGTCGGCGAGCAGGGCCGGACTGTCGAGGCTCCTGCCGGCGCGGGTGCGGATGATCGCTGCGATCCAGTTGCCGCTGAAGCCAATCAACCCCGCCAGCGCCAGCGCAACCAGGTCGGTGGGGTCGCGCGGGTGGATCAAGCGAGAGACGGCCTCGACCCCGGCGACGCAAGCCGAGACGAAGATCGCGAAGACGACGAACAGCCCCGCCACCCGCTCGGCCCGCTCAGAGCGCAACAGGAAGGCGATCCCCAGAGGGATAGCCGTCGCCGCGTCGCCGAAGTTGTGGATCAGGTCGGCGAGCAAAGCGACGCTGCCGGTGAGGACGTAGATCGCGACCTGCGCCAGCGCCGTCAGCCCCAACACCAGCAACGAGAGCCCCACCGCCCGCAGCCCCGCCCGCGACCGTTTGATGCTCGGGTCGATTAGCCCATGACTGTGGCCATGCCCGTGCTCATGGGTATGGCCGTGAGCAGCGGGGGCGTGATCGTGGCCGTGGCGCATGCGAGGGGTATACCGGCGGAAGAGCCCCGGAGGGCTCTTCGCTGCCGATGGAGGCGCCGAGATTCGAACTCGGATCCGCGGACGCGGTGCGAGGGTGTCTACAGGTTTAGCTGGCGCTTGAATCTCGTCTCCCGGGGTCCGCGCCAGCGGGCACTGCGGGAGACAAAGCCCCTTTGATGTCCCCTGGCGGGCGGGACGGGCCGCCTGGGTGAGCCCGCTTCTGAAGCCGGAACCCCTCCCCGCGGGCGATGGAGGGCCGACTCTCACAGCGCTTAGCTATTGACTAAGCGGCGAGGGCGAACTCATGGTCCGCACGTATTGGTTTGTGCTGGGGTTTAACGAGGCCTCCAGCAACCTCGACCTGCAACCTTTCGCACGAGTCGACCACGTCGAAGCCTGTCGCCCCCGTGCGGGTTCCGATTGTACGGTGTCGGGGATGGTGAGCCTGTGAGCGAGCGCAACTACGACGTGATCGTCCTCGGCGGCGGCGTCTCGGGCGAGGTCTGCGCGGGCAGGCTGGCCGACGCCGGCCTGCGGGTGGCGATCGCCGAGCGCCACCTCGTCGGCGGCGAGTGCTCCTACTACGCCTGCATGCCCTCGAAGGCGCTGCTGCGCCCGGCCGACGTCCTCGCCGAGGCGAAGCGGGTGCCCGGCGTGCCGACTGGCGCCGGTGAGCTGGAGCCGCAGATGGTCCTCGACCGTCGCGACGAGGTGATCCACGACCTCGACGACTCGGTCCAGCTGCCCTGGCTGGAAGAACGCGGGATCGACCTCTTCCGCGGCGATGCCCGCTTCGGCGGCGAGCGCCGGGTCCTCGTCGGCGACGACACCCTCGTCGCCGAGCGGGCGGTGGTGGTTGCCGCCGGCAGCAAGGCGGCGATGCCGCCGATCGAGGGGCTGGACGGCGTCGAAGCCTGGAACAACCGCACCGCGACCACCGCCAAGCATGTCCCGGCGAGCATGGTCGTGCTCGGCGGCGGGCCGGTCGGCAGCGAGCTCGCCCAGGCCTGGGCGAGCCTCGGCGCCCGCGTCACCCTGGTCGAGGGCGGCCCCCACCTGCTCTCGCGCGAGGAGGCCTTCGCCGGCGAAGAAGTCGGCGCCTCGCTGCGCGAGAAGTTCGGCGTCGATGTCCGCACCGGCGCCAAAGTCGAGCGGGTCGCAGCCGGCGGAGCCGGGGTCGTCGCCACGCTCAGCGACGGCAGCACCGTCGAGGCGGAGGAGATCCTGATCGCGGTCGGCCGTGTCCCCAACACCGCCGAGCTCGACCTCGAGGCGGCCGGCGCGGAGCCCGACGAACACGGCTTCCTCGCCACCGACGAGCACATGCGGGTCGGCGGCAGCGACTGGCTCTACGCGATCGGCGACGCCAACGGCCGCGCCCTTTTCACCCACATGGGCAAGTACCAGGCCTGGATCGCCGCCGAGAACCTGCTCGGTCGCCCGGTCGAGGCGGTCGCCGAAGGAATCGGCTCCCCCCGCGTCACCTTCACCGACCCGCAAGTCGCCGCCGCCGGCAAGACCCTCGAGCAGGCGCGCGAAGCCGGAATCGACGCCCGCGCCGTCGACGTCCCCACCGACGGCACCGCCGGGGCCAGCTTCCAGGGCAAGGAAACCGGTGGCATCTCGCGGCTAGTCGTCGACCAGGCGCGCGAGACGATCGTCGGCGCCACCTTCACCGGCTTCGAGACCGCCGACTTCCTCCAGGCAGCGACGGTCGCAATCGTCGCCGAAATCCCAATCGCAAGACTCCGCCACGCAGTCGCCCCCTACCCCACCCGCAGCGAGATCTGGCTCAAGCTCCTAGAGGCCTACGAAAAGAGCGACAACTGAGTTCCGTGGTTCCTTAGTCCGGCTAT
>DASSNA010000091.1:0-2042 GCA_035688445.1 Solirubrobacterales bacterium
GCCCGCGCCTTCTTTAGGAACTCTTTCGGCTTTCCTCCGGACTTCTTTCGCCCGTGGGGGTGATGCTGGACCCATGAGAACACGGGCTCTCATCGCGTTGCCGGTCCTGGCGGCCTGTTTCTCCGCGACTCCGGTCAGGGCTGACGCGACCGCCGGCTCGATCCAGATCGGCGGCTTCGTGGATCTCTATGCCGCCTACAACCGAAACCGGCCCGCGGACCACATCAACTTCCTGCCGGGCGCCAACACCCTGGGCTCCCGGGCGGGGGAGCTGGCGGTCGACTTCGCTGCCGTGGAGATCCAGCGCGACCCGGCGCCGGTCGGTTTCCACCTGATCGTCGGCGCGGGCGATGAGCTCACCGTGCTCCACCCCGGCGAGTCGGCGGCGAGCCGCGACACCTTCCGCAACGTCTATCAGGCCTCGCTGAGCTACCTCGTGCCCGTCGGGCGCGGCCTGCGGATCGAGGCCGGGATCTATCCGAGCCATATCGGCTTCGAGAGCGCGCTCGCTCGCGACACCTGGAGCTATACCGGCTCGTGGGCGGCGAATTTCTCCCCGTATTACCAGACCGGCGTCAAGGCGGCGTACGCCTGGAGCGACCGCTGGTCGGCGGAGCTGCACGTCGTCAACGGCTGGCAGCTCATCCGCGACGACAACGGCGGCAAGAGCGTCGGCACGCGCGTCGCCTGGACCTCGCCGCGGGCCTCCGTGGCCGTCAACGGCTGGGTCGGGCCGGAGCTCCCCGGCGACGACCGCCACCTGCGCACGCTGATCGACCTCGTCGCCACCGTGAAAGCCGGCGATCGCCTCGACCTCGCCCTGGAGAGCTACGCCGGCCGCCAGGAGCTGCCTGCGGCGACGGCCCAGCGATGGACGGCCCTCGATCTCTATGCGCGCTATCGCCTCGACAGGACCTGGGCGGCCGCGCTGCGGCTGGAGCGCTTCGACGACCCGGACGCCGGCATCTCGGGCGCCCCCCAGCGGCTCCACGGGGTGACCGTAACGCTCGAAGCCCGCCCCCACCCGGCGGCGATCCTCCGGCTCGAGGCGCGGTACGACCGCTCGACGATGCCTGTCTTCTCGGCCGCCGATCCAGGGATCAGACGGCGCGACCAGCTCCTCTTCATCGCCGGCTCGATCTTCACCTTCTGAAAGAGAACGACCATGCTCGACTACGCCTTCCTCGTCCTCATCCTCGGCTTCTTCTGGCTGAGCTGGGGTTTCGTGCGCGGCTGCGCCGCCCTCGGCTCCGGAAGCGAGGAGCCCAGGAAATGAACGGGCTCTACGTCCTGGGTCTCATCGTGACGGTGCTGCTCGCCGTCTACCTGTTCGTCGCCCTGCTCAAGCCGGAGCGTTTCTGATGACCAGCAACGGAATCCTCCAGATCGCTCTCTACCTGCTGGTCCTGATCGCCCTGGTCAAGCCTCTGGGCGCCTACATGGCGCGGGTGTACGAGGGCGAGCCGTGCGGTCTCGACCGGCTGCTCGGCCCCCTCGAGCGCGGCATCTACCGTTTGAGCGGCGTGCGCCCGGACGAGGAGATGGACTGGCAGGTGTACGCCCTCTGCGTCCTCCTGGTGAGCGCCGTGGGCGTCCTCTTCCTCTACGCGCTGCAACGCCTCCAGGGGCTCCTCCCCGCGAACCCGCAGCGCTTCGGCGCGGTCGCCGCCGACTCTGCCTTCAACACCGCGGCGAGCTTCGTCACCAACACCAACTGGCAGGGCTACGGCGGCGAGACCACGATGAGCTACCTGACGCAGATGGCGGGGCTCGCCGTGCAGAACTTCCTCTCGGCGGCGACCGGCATGGCGGTTCTCGTCGCCTTCATCCGCGGCCTCGCCCGCCGCAGCGTGCGGACGATCGGCAACTTCTGGGTCGACCTGACGCGCACCACCCTCTACATCCTGCTGCCGCTGTCGCTGGTGCTGGCGCTCGTCCTCGTCTCCCAGGGGGTGGTGCAGACCCTGTCGCCCTACAAAGCGGTGCCGCTCGTGCAAGCGATGCCCGCAGCCAGGGACGCGGACGGCAAGCCGACACCGGAG
>DASSNA010000049.1:0-2824 GCA_035688445.1 Solirubrobacterales bacterium
GCTCGACGCGGTGGTGATGCGGGCGCTGGAAAAGGACCCCGGCAACCGTTTCCAGAGCGCCGACGCTTTCATCGCCGCCCTCGACGCGGCGATGAAAGAACCGGGGGTCTCGCAGGACACCGCCGCCTTCGCGGCCGCGCCGCCGGTCGTCGCCGTCCCCGAGGAGGAGGGCCCGCTGGAGGACCGCGAGCGCAACTGGTGGCTGTGGGGGCTGCTGGTGGCGGCGATCGTGATCGGCATCCTCGTCGGCCTGGCGCTGACCCGCGATACGACGACGAAGGTGCCGAACGTGACCGGCACCCCCCTCAACGTCGCCGTCACCCTGCTGCAGCAGAACGGCTTCCAGGTCGGCGAAGTGGTCCGGGTCGAACGCCAGGCGCCGGCCAACGAAGTGCTCGAGCAGGAACCGGCCGCCTCGCCGCCGGCGAAGCAGGCCGACGAAAACTGCGCCTTCATCACCTTCTTCTGCTCGAAGCCGAAGGTGAACCTCACCGTCAGCGCCGGCCCCGGCCAGGCGAAGGTGCCGACGACCGCGGGCGAAACCCAGGCAGAAGCGACGAAGAGCCTGGAAGCTGCCGGGTTCCAGGTCGCGGTGCAGAAGGTCAACTCGAAGACGGTGGAAGAAGGGCTCGTCATTCACACCGAACCAAAGAGCGGCGCTACCGCGACCAAAGGCTCGACCGTCACCCTCGTCGTCTCGCGCGGGCCGAAGCTGGTCAAGGTGCCGGTGCTGGTTGGTAGCCAGCGCCGGGCCGCGGTGGAATCGATCCGCTCCCGCGGCCTCACCCCCAGCGTCAGCGAAGAAGAAAACGCGGCCCCGAAGGGGCAGGTGATCAGCCAGTCGCCGAGCGCGGGGAGCGAAGTCGAACCCGGCGCGGCGGTCACCCTCGTCGTCTCCAGCGGTAAGGAAGAAAAGCAGGCGAAGGTGCCGTCGGTCGTCGGCAAGGAACGCCGCGAAGCGGTGGAAGCGATCCGCGCCGCCGGCTTGCAGCCGAACGTTGAAGAAGAAGAAACCGAAGTACCGAACCAGGTCGGCCGCGTAATCGACCAGTTCCCGCCGCCCAAGACCGAAGTCGAACCCGGCTCGTCGGTGACGATCGTGGTCGGCAAGCGCGCCGCCGAAGCGCCCAAAGAAGAAGGGGAATGAGATGAGGGTTGCGGTCCTCGCCGGCGGGCGCTCCTCCGAGCACGAGGTCTCGCTGCGCTCCGGAGCGGCGGTGGCGCGCGGGTTGCGTGAGGCCGGCCACGAGCCGATCGAGGTGACGATCGCCCGTGACGGCGGCTGGAGCGCGACCGGCGCCTCGGTCGCGCTGGTCCCGGGCGGCGGCCTGCTCGGCGCCGATGCCGCTTTCCCGGCCCTGCACGGTGCCTTCGGCGAGGACGGCAGCATCCAGGGCCTGCTCGAGTGGCTCGACGTTCCCTACGTTGGCTCCGACGTTCTCGCCTCGGCGATCTGCATGGACAAGCTGACGCTGAAGCGGCTCTTCGCCGCCCACGGGGTGCCGCAGGTCGAGTTCACCGCGGTCGAGGGCAACGAGTGGTGGGGGCGCTGCGAGCAGATGGGGCTGCCGCTCTGGGTCAAGCCCTCGCGGATGGGCTCCAGCGTCGGCATCACCCGCGTTGCCAAGCTGGACCAGCTCGACGCCGCGGTCGAGCTGGCGCTGCGCCACGACCCGCGGGTGATCGTCGAGGCCTCCTCGCCCGGACGCGAGGTCGAGTGCTCGGTCCTCGGCAACGCCGAGCCGCAGGCTTCGCTGCCGGGGGAGATCGTCGCCCACAGCGCCTGGTACGACTTCGAGGCCAAGTACACCGAGGGCGGGATGGAGCTGCGCGTCCCCGCCCCGATCGGCGAGGAGGCGATCGCCAACGTGCAGGAGATGGCCGTCGCCGTCTTCGGCCTCGCCGGCTGCTCCGGCCTCGCCCGCTGCGACTTCTTCGTCGAACCCGACGGCTCGGTCCTCGTCAACGAGATCAACACCATGCCCGGCTTCACCGACACCAGCGTCTACGCCAAACTCTTCGAGGCCACCGGAATCGACTACCCCGAGCTCTGCGACCGCCTAGTCGAGCTAGCCGTCGAGCGCCACCGGCAGGCCCGGTCGTACGAGTTCTGAATTAGAACTTTTCTACTTCTTCCGGTCGGGTAGCCGGGCGAAATAGATTTTCAGCTTGCCCCATTCAATTCGAGGTGCAACCCCCTTTTTCGCGACAAGGAGGTAGGTAGCGAGGACTACTACGACCGTGACCACACCCACGATCAGCACCAGCTGGCTCGAGCTACGCGTCAGAGCCCCGCCGACGACAAAGATTGACCACACCCACTTGATCACGTCGCCCCCCCCGAGCGCTTTATTTGATCTATAGGCGAGAGTTTCCCTTCCCTTTTTGCCGTGCGCCCAGCACGAATACGAAGGATGTCTTGTACATCTGAATCTTCTTCGAGGTTGGCGACCAGCTTGTCGAGATGAGGCTTGAGAAATTCGGCGATCGACTCTTCTTCGGCCGATGCTGCAGCGTCAAGGATCGCGACCATCCTTGCCGGAAGCCGCACGTTCACCTGTCGCTGTCCTTCTGCTGCCATTTCTCCATCCGCCGGGGTCTCTATCCTGTATGTAGCTACAGCGTAGCTGTATACGCAGGAGATAGCAACAACGCGGCGAAGCAAAAGGGTTGCTCAGCGGCAACGCGCAGCTCGACCCAGCCGTCGAGCGCACCGCAGCTACGAGTTCTGAGGCGCCAGAGGAGAGCCCGAAGAGCGGGCGTCGAACATGGCTAAGACGAAGACTTGATCAGACGCTTCGTCGTAGCGGTAGACCAAGATCAT
>DASSNA010000069.1:0-17799 GCA_035688445.1 Solirubrobacterales bacterium
GGTGCCGATCATCGTCGCCGTCTTGCCTTTGCATTTGCCGGTCTGCGAGAGCACCTGGCCGCCGAGGTTGAAGACGCCGGGCTCGATGCCTTGGCCGGGCTGGCCGTTGAGTGCGGAGGTTTCGCCTTCCCCACCCAGGCCGCCGGCCACCGAGTTGGAGGCGACCACCGCGTTGACGAGGACGACCGTGCCGCCGTCGTTGAAGACGGCGCCGCCGATACCGGCCCCGCCGCCGGCCCCGCCGTTCGCTTCGTCGACCGTCGAGGCGCCGGCGCCGGCGCCGAAGCCGCCGAGGCCGCCGGTCTGCGACAAGCCAGTGTTGTCCGAAGACGAACCACCGCCACCGCCGCCGAAGCCGCCGTTGCCGCCGGAGCCGTCCTCACCGCCACCGCCACCGCCACCGCCGAAGCCGCCGGCGCCACCGATGGTCGGGATTTCTTCTTCGTCGTTCTCGCCGGCCCCGCCGCCGCCGGCACCGAGGCCGCCGGCACCGCCGGAACCTTCGTCAGCGGCGCCACCGCCACCGCCACCGAAGCCGCCGGGTTGGCCGTCGTCGTTGGTTTTAGCGCCGCCGTTGCCGCCGTTGAGGGCGCCCCCGAGGCCGGGCAGGTTTTCGGTGACGCTGGTGCTGGGGCCGCCGTCGGAGACCGTTCCGCCGCCGCCGGCACCGGAGTCGCTATCGAGGACCGCGCCCCCGTTGCCGCCCATGCCACCGCCGCCGGCTCCGCCGTCGCCGCTGTCGGCTTGGCCGGAGTTGCCGCCGTTGCCGCCGAGGCCACCACCACCACTACCACCACCACCGTCTTCACCGGTGTTGTCGGCGCTGGCACCGCCGTTGCCGCCCTGGGCGGCGTTGCCCGAGAGGGTCGAGGTCGAGATGGTCAGTGAGCCGCGGTTGTAGATCGCACCGCCGAGACCGGCGCCACCGCCACCGCCACCGCCGTCGTCGGTGTTGCCGCGGTCGCTGCCGCCGTTACCGCCCTTGGCGAGGCCGTTGTGGAGGTTGACCCCGATCAGGCGCAGCGAGCCGGTGGTGTCGACCGCGATCAGGCGGAACGAGGGCGCCGCCGGGTCGCGCTGGATCGTCGCGCCCTGGCCGAGGATCGTCACCTGGCTGGTGATCGTCGGCAGGCCGTTGAAGCCGTAGAAGGCGTTGTTGCGAGCGGTCAGGGTGTAGGTGCAGCCTTTGCTTAGCACCAGTTCGTCCGCTTTCGGAGTCGCGTTGGCGTTCGTGATCGCGCTCACGAGTGCGTTCGCGTCACAGGGCACGTTCGTGCCGGCGGCGCTCCCGGATTGCGAGGCGATCAGGAGCGCCAAGGCGCCCAGCAGCATGGCTGCCCCCAGTTGCAAACTCAAACGAGGCTTGAAACGAAGTTGCATGAATCTCCCCTTCTGCGGTGGACGGGCTGGGTTGCTCACGACATAGGCCGTAGTGAAGAATCTATCTATGGAGGCCGACACCCACTACGCCGACTCCGATGGGGTCAGCATCGCCTACCAGGTGCACGGGGAAGGCCCGCTCGACCTCGTCTTCGTCCCCGGCTTCGTCTCCCACGTCGAGATGTACATGGGAGACCCCACTGTCGCCCGCTTCTTCCGCCGTCTCGCCTCGTTCTCGCGCCTGATCGTCTTCGACAAGCGCGAGCAGGGCCTCTCCGACCGGACCGGGCGGCCGCCGACCCTGGAGGAGTCGATGGACGACCTGAAGGCGGTGATGGATGCCGCAGGCTGCGAGCGCCCGGCGATCTTCGGGATCTCCGAGGGAGGGCCGATGTCGATGCTCTTCGCTGCGACCCACCCCGACCGGGTCTCCTCGCTCGTCCTCTATGGCACCTTCGCCCGGCTCTCGCGGGCCCCCGACTTCCCCCTCGGCCTCCCCGCGGTCGCCTTTGACCGCTGGGCGGAGATGGTCAGGCGCGAGTGGGGCGGACCGGTCGGAATTGATATCTGGGCGCCCAGCCTCGTCGGGGACCGGGGCTTCGAAAGCTCTTGGGCCCACCTACTGCGCCACGGCACCAGCCCGGCCGGGGGGATCGCCTTGCTGGACCTCTACAGGGAGATCGATGCCCGCTCGGTTCTGCCGGCGATTGATGCTCCCGCCCTCGTCCTCCACCGCAGGGACGATCGCGTGGTCCGCTTCGGTCACGGGACCTATCTGGCGGAGAGGATTCCCAAGGCCACGCTCGTCGAGCTGGAGGGGACGGATCATGTCTTCTTTGCCGGCGACCAGGACATGATCCTCGACGAGGTCGAGGAGTTCCTCGTTGGCAGCCGGGCCAGCGAACCGGAACGGGGGCTGGCGACGGTGCTCTTCACCGACATCGTCGGCTCGACCGAGAAGGCAGCGCAACTGGGGGATCGCAGCTGGCGCCAACTGCTCGAGCGCCACGATGCCGCTGTCCGCCACCAGCTCACCCTCCATCGCGGCCGCGAGGTGAAGACGATGGGCGACGGCTTCCTCGCCACCTTCGACGGTCCCGCGCGGGCGATCCGTTGCGCCACCGCCCTGCAGGACGAGGTGGGGGACCTCGGGATCAAGGTGCGAGCGGGCATCCACACCGGCGAGGTCGAGCTGATCGGCGACGACGTCGGCGGGATGGCGGTCAACATTGGCGCCCGGATCGGCGCTCTGGCCGATGCCGGCGAGGTGCTCGTCTCCAGCACCGTGCGCGAGCTGGTCGTCGGCTCCGGTCTCGAGTTCGCCGACCGCGGCGTGCAGACGCTGAAGGGCGCGCCGGGCGAGTGGCGCCTCTTTAGCTGCACGTAAAGCATTTGTGACAGCGTGTGCGCGGTGGACTGGTCGCTGCTGCACGCCCTCAATGACTTCCTCTTCCACCACGACGCGGTCGAGGACCCTCTGCTCTTCTACGTCAACCTCTCCGAGGCGCTCTTCGCGGCGACGCTGGTGATTGTCTTCCTCGCCGCGCACGGCAGCCGGTTCGCCGACTGGCGCCGTGCCTCGCTTGCCGCCGTACTCAGTGCCGGCCTTGGCTTGGCGGTGGGCAAGGTCGTCTCCGAACTGGTCGACCGGGCACGGCCCTTTGTCGCCGATCCCCACGGCGTCCACCTCTTCGCCGGTCACGCCGCCGACCCCGGCTTCCCCAGCGACCACGCCACCGCCGCCTTCGCAATCGCGGTGGCGATCTTGCTGCGCAAGCGAGGGTGGGGAATCGCGGCCCTGGTCGCCGCCACCGTGCTCTCAGTCGGCCGCGTGGCCCTCGGCGTCCACTACCCCAGCGACGTTCTCGCCGGCGCCGTCCTCGGCAGCGCCGCCGCCCTCGCCCTCTGGGCGCCGCCGCTGCGGACGAGGGTCGACCGCCTCGCCGACTGGATCGGCGGCTACTGGGACCGCGCCCTCGAGCGCGGCGCCGACCGCCTCGCCACCCTGCGCCGGTAAGCACTGCTGCAGACAAAAGCATACACTGGTCCGAAACGAGAAAGGAGGACCGGATGGAGGACTGGCGCTACGAAAACCTCAAGGCAGATATGAAGCTGCTCAGAGAGGAAGTCCGGGAAGTTAGAGGACGGACCTACAAGGTCGAAAACTGGCAAAGCATGCTTCCCCTGCGGGTAATGGAGAAAGTCATGTGGCTGATCGCTGCCGGAACGGTGATCTTCGTGATCGCGGAGGTTTTGGCGCGCTCACGGTGAGGCGCAGGACGATGGGCGGGAGGTGGACTCGGCTCCCGCCGCCGTCCGCTCTCGCCTTTACCTTGGACAAACGATGGCGGAGCAGACGCAGATCGAGGCCCTCGCTGCGACTGAGACGGCGGGAACCGAGCCGGTGATCGCCGAGCCGGCGTCGCGGGTGCCGCTGCGGGATCTCGAGGACGGTCAGCGGGTGCGCGGCGTCTACGCGGTCCGCGAGCGGGAGCTGCGGCGCAAGCGCAACGGCGATCCCTGGCTGCGGCTTTCGGTCGGCGACGCGACCGGCACCGCCGAGGCGGTTTGCTGGGAGGAGGCCGAGGCCCACTACGCGGTCTGCAGCACTGGCTCGCCGATCTTCGTCAGCGGCACCTTCGAGATCAGCGAGCGCTGGGGGGCGAAGATCAAGCTCACCTCGCTGCGCGAGGCCGAGCCGCACGAGTACGCGACCGAGGACTTGGCGGCCGAGTCGGAGGTCTCGCCGGAGCTGCTCGAGCGCGACCTGCGCGAGCTGCTGGGGACCGTGCAGAACCCTGACCTGCGGGGCTTGCTCGACCACTTCTTCGGCGAGGAGTCCGAGACTTGGCGCCGCTTCCATGTTGCGCCCGCCGCCAAGACCTACCACCAGGCCTACCGCCACGGGCTGCTCGAGCACACGCTCTCGGTCGCCCAGGCGGTCTCCGCCGCCGCCAACTTCTTCCCCGGCATCGACCGCGACGTCGCCGTCACCGGGGCGCTGTTGCACGACATCGGCAAGTGCGTCGCCTACAACGACGACCCGCTGGCCATCGACCTCACCGACGCCGGCCGCCTGCAGGGCGAGATCCCGCTCGGCTACTACACCGTCCGTCGTGCGATCGAGGACCTGCCGGGCTTCGACCCCTCGCTCGCCCAGTGCGTCCTCCACATCATCCTCAGCCACCACGGCTCGCTCGAGCACGGCTCGCCGGTGGTTCCCGCCACCCGCGAGGCCGTCCTCGTCCACATGATCGACAACCTCGGCGGCCGCCTCGGCAGCTTTGACCGCCTCGAGCGCCAGCTCCCCGCCGGCGAGTCCTGGTCGAGCTTCGACCGCGCGCTCTCCGGCAGCGCCTTCTTCGCCCAGCGCGCAGCCTGAGCCCGCGGCGTCACAGAAAAGGCGCAGACATTTTCCAGAGTTGGCGCAATAGCGCCTTGTTCTGTTGCAGACGGAACGTTACGCTATTCTCATGGCGGTGATGATGGCCCCGAGAGAGACCTGGACCGACCAGCGCCTCGACGATCTGAACAAGAAGGTCGACGAGGGCTTCGCGCGCGTTGACGCCGACATTCGGGAACTCCGGGGCGAGGTGAAGGATCTGCGGGTCGAGATGAACAGTCGATTCGATGGCCTAAAAGACGAGATGGGCGGCCAGATGAATGGCCTCCGGCATGAAATGAATGAACGCTTCGACCGGATGCAGCACACCCTGATCGGAGGTGGCGCCGTGATCGTCGCCGCCATGATCGGCGTAATTGCCACGCAGCTCTAGCGGCCTGACGAGGCCGTCAGCTCAATATCGCTCGTTGCAGATCTGAATTTTGTTGACGTCCTGGTGGGCGCGCTGGATGCAGTGGATCAGCTTGTTCGCGTGCCCGTGCCGCTGGGACTGCCGGAACGACCTCTTGATTTCGCGCTGAACCCGGCGGTTGACGTCTTCGATCGTCTTGTTGATGTCGTTGAGGTTGACTTCGGTCCCGAAGGACTTTTCGAAGGTCTTGTTGGCGCTGTTGATCGCGTTGTCGGTCGTGTGCAGCACCGGCTTGACGATGAAGAAATAGGCCGCCGCCAGGATTCCCACCCCCACCAAAAGCCGGATAATGCCCGCGGTTGCGTTGCCGAAGAGGTTCCGAAGGACTTCCATGCGCTGCGTGCAGACTATCCTGCCGGGCGTGGCGAAGGACACCGAGAAGCTGATTCGCCAGCTCTCGCTGATCTCGTTCCTGATGGCACAGGGGAGGCCGGTTTCGGCCCTCGAGATCAAGCGCGAGGTGGAGGGCTACAGCGACATGAACGACGACGCGTTCGCGCGCCGCTTCTACGCGGACCGCGCCGAGCTGGAGAGCCTTGGCATCCAGCTCGGGGTCGAGAAGCCGGGAGAGGGCTTTTTCGAGGCGGAGCTCTACTCGCTGCCGCCGGAGAACTTCTACCTCGACCCGATCCGCTTCTCCGACGACGAGCTGGCGGCGCTGAGCACGGCGCTGATGCTGCTCACCGACGGCGGCTTCGCCTACGCCGAGCCGCTGCGGCTGGCGCTGCAGCAGGTCGCCTGGGGCCACCCGAACCCGCTTGCCGAGGGCGAGCGGGCGCCGGTCGAGATGGCGATGACCGCCTCCGCCGGCGGCCGCGACCTCTCCCAGCGCCTCTCCAAGATCGAGACCGCGATCAGCCGCCGCAAGACGATCGAGTTCACCTACTACACGATGGAGCGGGGCGAGACCGAAAAGCGCAAGGTCGACCCCTTCCACCTGGTCTTCCGCGGCGGGCAGTTCTACTTGATCGGCCACTCGCACGAGCGCGACGCGGTCCGGGTCTTCCGCCTCTCGCGGATCCAGGGCAAGGTCGGCTACGCCTCCAAGGCCGAGCACGACTTCACGCCGCCCGAGGACTTCGACCGCCGCGACTACGGCAGTCGCGCCGACTGGCAGCTGGGCGAGACCCAGGGCACGGCGAAGATCTTCGTCCGCGAGCGGATCGCCTGGCTGATCGAGCGCGACTACGGCTCCTACGGGGAGCTGCGCAATGCGAAGAAATCCGACGGCGCCCCCGGCAAAGGCCGCGTCTTCGAGACCGCCTACGCCTCCCAGCGTGAGCTGATCGCCTGGGTGCTGCGCTGGCGCCAGAACGCAGAGGTGCTGGCGCCGGACGACCTCCGCGAGGAGGCCGAGAAGCGACGCGGCCTGCTGCTCCAGCGCCACGTCAATGGCTTCGAACCGGCCAAGGTCGTTGACCGCCCGCTCGAGGAGCAGCCGAAGCGCGCTCGCTCCAACGGCCGCGGTGAGGCGGCGATCCGGCCCGAGCGCTTCGCCCGCCTCGTCACCCTCGCCGGCATGCTGATCGAAGCGGCGAAAAGGGGCGAGCGGCTAGAGGTTGCCGACCTCTGCGAGCGGCTGGAGCTGAGCCGGGAGGAGCTGCGCGAGGACGTCGACCTGCTCAACGTCGTCAACTTCGGCGGCGGCACCTACGTCCTCTACGCGGAAATCCTCGGCGACGAGATCGAGGTCGACTCGCAGCCCTACGGCGACAACTTCGCCCGCCCGGCGCGCCTGCTGCCGCTAGAGGCGAAGGCGCTGGTGGCGGCGATCGACCTCTTCGGCGACCACCTGCCGCAGTCAGACCTGCAGAGCGCCCGCCGCAAAATCGTCAAGGCCCTCGGCCATGACCCCTCCGAGGAGGGCCTGGAGATCGCCACCTCCGGTGGTGGCGACGCCGAGGTCGCCCGCATCGTCAACGAGGCGATCGCCCAGAGCCGCGTGCTGGAGCTGAGCTACTACAAGGAGAACGAGGACCAGTTCACCGAGCGCCGGGCCGAGCCCTACCGGCTCGAGAACGGCAAAGAGGGCTGGTACGTCGAGTGCTACGACCTGACCAAAGCAGGCGTTCGCCACTTCAAGCTCGACCGCGTCAAAGAGGCGCGGCTCTCGGACGAGACCTTCGAGCCGCGGCCCGAGGTCGAGGAGCTGGCCGGGGTCGAGGGCTGGATGACCCACGGCGAGGTGCCGACCGCCGAGGTCGCCCGCGTCTGGGTCTCCCCCGAGCGGGCGCGCTGGCTGCGCGAGGAGCGGACCGTGGTCGAGGAGCTGGCCGACGGCGCCGTCGTCGTCGAGCTCCCCTACGCGGGCAAGCCCTGGCTGGTGCGGGAGATCCTCCGCGGCGCCGGCGACCTCGTCGTGCTTGAGCCGCCGGACGCGCGCGAGGCGATCGCCAAAGAGGTCGATGAATGAGGCTCCGGGTCATCCCGAGGTCCTGAAGATCATCGCCCCCAACCCGGGGCCGATGACGCTGGAAGGGACCAACACCTATCTATACGGCTCCGATCCCTGCGTGGTGATCGACCCGGGATCCGACGATTCCGAGCACCTCGAGGCGATCCGCGCCGCCGCTGCCGCGCGTGGTGGGATCGGGCTCGTTCTCCTCACCCACTCCCACGGCGACCACACCGCCGGTGCCGAGGAGCTCGAGGCGGAGGTCATCCTCCCCTCCGGCGGCGAGGTCCATGCCGGCCTCCGCGTCCTCGCCACTCCCGGCCACGCCGAGGACCACGTCTCCTTCGTCACCGCGGGTGGCGTCTGCTTCAGCGGCGATCTCGTCCTCGGCCTCGGCTCGACGATCGTCCCCCCAGGAGGCAACTCGCTCGCCGCTTTCATGGATTCGCTGGCGCTGCTGCAGGAAGAGGCGCTTGACCTGATCGCCCCTGGTCACGGCCCCTGGGTCACCGACCCCGCCGCCAAGCTCGCCGAGTACGTCGAGCACCGGCTGATGCGCGAGCGCCGCCTCCTCTCCGCCCTGGAGGAGGGGGAGCGCTCCCGCGCCGACCTCCTCGCCACGGTCTGGGACGACATTCCGATCGAGCTGCTGCCGATGGCGGCGATGGCGATGGAGTCCCACCTCGAAAAGCTCGAGGCGGAGGGGCGGCTGCCGGAGGACCTCGTGGCCTAGCGCCCCGGCAGATAGCGCGCTAGGGCGATGCCCTGGCCGCCGGGTAGGAGCGGGCTCTGGAGCGCTCCGATCAATAGCGGCCCGCCGCCGGGGGCGATCAGGAGGGAGCGGGAGGCGGCCGTCGTTCCCTTGCCGAAGCCGGTTCGCAGGATCCCGTAGCGGGGATCGAGGTTTCCCTGTCGGCCCAGCTGGAAGAGCAGGAAGCGGCGCTTGGCGGTGCCGGGGCGCGCTTTGCGGACCCAGCTGCCGGTGACGTAGATCTGGCCGCCGCGGCCGATTGCAGCGTCGGCGAAGCTCAGCGTCCCCCGCGGTGCTTCGAACGGTTCGGTGACGCCGCCGCGTCCGAAATGTCGGTCCCAACTGCCGTCGGCGTTCAGCCGCCGCAGGATCAGCTTCCGCCTCCACGACCCGTTGGAAGGCATCAGGATCAGGCCGCCGCGGCCATCCGGCAGCAGCTTCACGTTGACGTCTTCGGGGATGTTCCTCCAGCCGCCCTGGCCGAAGCTAGCCACCGGCGCTCCGGCTGCGTCGAGGTGGAAGAGGTAGCCCACCGCTTCGCGCTGACCGAGCGCGCAGAGAGGAAAGGGGGTGCCGACCGAGGCATAGACGCCGCCGCTTTCGTCCGGCGTCGGCGGCCCGATCGGGTCGGCTCCGAGCACCGCCGCCCCCGCGTGGCCGAAGCTGGGATCGGGATTGCCGTCGTCACGGAGGCGGGCGACAAAGGACTCCCACCGCGAGTTGGGCATGCCGTCGGCCTTACAGACTTCGTAGCGGGCGAGATGAGTGCCGCTGAGGATGATGCGCCCAGCGGCATCGACGGCGATGCCGCTGACCCGGGTTCGGGTCGGTCCCGCTCCGCCGGGACCCCACCTTGGGTCGGCGGGAACCTGCGCGGGCGCCAGACCCAGGTTGGTGACGATCCTGCCGTCGCCGCCGAAGCTGGGGTCGGGTTGGCCGGCTGGGGTGTAGCGGGCGACGAAGATCGCCTGGGGCGTTTCGCCGATCGGCGGATCGGCGGTGGGCGGTTCCTGTTCGGGCTCTTTCTGCGGGAGCGCGGTGCCGGCGACGAGGACACGGCCCTGGGGGTCGACGGTGATGCCGACCGAAACCACCCGTTCGTCAGTGTCGAAGACTTCGACGCTGCCCCCGGTCCCGAAGCCGGCGGCGACGCTCCCGTCCGGTTCGAACGCCAGCAGCGTCCTTTCGTTGGCGAGGACGAAGATCCGCCCGTCGGTGGACTCGGCGGTTCTGCCGGTCGTTCTGCCGATCGGGCTGTAGAAGAAGCCGTCGACACCAACGGCGCGGACCGCCCGCCCGCCTTCGCCGAAGCTGGGGTCGAGTTTCCCATGCGCATGCGCGGCCGCCGGCAGGGCGAGGGCGAGCAGCGCCAGTCCCCAGATCACCCGCTTGCTCATGCCGGAATCAAAGCGGATCTGCCGGATTTCTAGCGGTCCTGATAACGGGCGAACGCCAGTCCGTCGATGAGGTAGGTAGAGCCGGTGAAGTCGCCGATCGCTCCGCCGACCAGCGCGCGACCGCGCCGGTCGACGGTGACCTGCAGGCCGGGGGTTTCCTCCGTACGCATATTGGTCAGGGTGAAGCCATGGCGCCCGAAACCGGGTTCGCGATGTCCGCTCGGGCTGAGCCGCGTCACCAGGAGAAAGGAGGCCTGAAGGGCGGAGCCGGCGAGGACGACGCGACCGCGCCGGTCAACCGCGAGGTGGGACAGGGTGGCTTCGGGCGGCAGCTTCGGGGCGGCCGTCCCGTTCCGGCCGAAGCTCGGGTCCGGCGAGCCGTTGCGTAGGAGGCGCCGCACGCGCCATTCTCCTCCTTGGGCTTCGCGGGCCGGGGAGGCAGAGCGCCGGCCGACCACCAGCAAGCGGCCGCGGGAGTCGAAGGAAACCGCCGCGATCGTCAGAGCGGGCAGGGAGAGCCCCCCGTTCGACCCGAAGCCCCCATCCACGCGACCCTCCCCCAGGAGCGCGAGCAGGCGGTTGCTTTCGGCTGGTCCCCTAATTCCGCAGTAGCCTCCGCTGGCGCCATCGAGGGCGATGCGCCGATCGCGGGAGACGGCCGGTGGAGCCAGCCGTTCCAGTTGCTCTTCCGTCAGCACTCCCTCCAAGCCGAAGCTCGGGTTGAGGCTTCCGTCACTTCGAAGGCGGGCCACGAATGAGCGGGTAGTCGAGAAGAGGGGGGAGGTGAAGTAACAGCCCACTCCCGCGTGCGCCGCCGAGAAGCCGGTGACGACGACTTCGTCGTCGCCCGCCACCGCTAATCCAATCAGGCCCACGGCGGGGGTCGAGTATTCGTAGTTGAAGGGGCCCGGGCCGAATGGGGGCTTTTGGAGGAAGTTGCCGCTGGCGATCCCCCCGCTCCCGAAGCTCGGGTCGAGCTTGCCGTCGGGGAGGTACCGGTAGACGATCCCCAGGCGCGGCCTGGGTCCCTCGGCATCCCGACCTTCGTTGTACTGAGGCGGATCCTGAGTGGCGGTCGCGGTGAGCGAGGCGAGGGTGCCGGCGACGAGAACGTGTCCTCGCGAGTCCACTGCCAGGTCCGCCAATTCGAACTCCCATCCGGAAGGAGGGACGATGGTGACCCGTCCGTCGCCGCCAAAACGGCTGTTCACGCCGCCGTCCCTCGTCCGCTCTATTACTTGCAGGCTGGTAGCGGCGGCCACGATTCCCCCCGGCCCCGTGTCCATCGCCATCGCTGCCGGCGCGGGCAGGTTCATGTACCCCCGTGCGAGTGGAGATTCCGCTTGCGGCAGGTGCAGCAGCAGCTTTCCGTGCTGGCCGAAGCTGGGATCGAGGCCGCCCGGCCGTGCCTGCGCCGCCGTGGGGACGAGGCAGAGGAGCGAGATCGCAAGAAAGGCCAGCTTCTTCATCGCTTCCGATAAACCCGCCGTGCCCCAAAAAGTTCCACAGCAATTCCTGGCTAGCTGGCCAAACGTGATACACAGTTCCCATGGGCAGGCGCGGAAGGCAGGTGGAGAAGGCAGGACTGATCGCTGGCGCTGCCTCGGTTGGGCTGGCGGCGTCGGCTGCAGCGGTGCTCTGGCACCGGCTGGCGCGGCGGCCGCTGCCACAGGTGAAGGGGACGATCGAGGTCGACGAGCTGCACGGCAAAGTGCGGGTGCGGCGCGACCGTTGGGGCGTCCCCCATATCGAGGCCGAGAACCGAGAAGATCTCTACTTCGCCCAGGGTTACTGCCACGGGCAGGACCGGCTCTTCCAGATGGACTTTTACCGCCGCGTCGTCGAGGGACGGGTGGCGGAGATCGCGGGGGAGGAGGGCCTTCCCGTCGACCGGCTGATGCGGACGCTGGGGTTTCGGCGAGTCGGCCGCCGCGAGGAGGCCCAGCTCGACCCGGCGCTGCGGGCCCAGCTCGAGCGCTTCTGCGCCGGGGTCAACGCCGCCGCCCGCGACGCCCGCGCGATGCCGTTCGAGATGCAGATCCTGCGCCAGGGCTTCGAGCCTTGGCGGCCAGTCGACATCCTCAGCCTCGGCAAGCTGCTCGCCTTCGGCCTCTCCACTAACTGGGAGCGGGAGCTGCTGCGCAGCGACATGCTGCGCGAGCTGGGGCCGGAGCTGGCCGCTCGTCTCGACCCCGTCTATCCCGCCGACAACCCGGTCGTCGACCAGAGCGCCTTCAGCGGCGAAGGGCTGCCGCTGGTCGAGCAGATCGACGCCGTGCGCCGCTCGCTCGGGCTTGCCGCCGAGGCTTCGGGCTCGAACAACTGGGCCGTCAGCGGCGCCCGTTCGGCAACCGGCTCACCGCTGATCGCCGGCGACCCGCACCTGCCCCCGAGCATGCCGGGCATCTGGTACGAGGCCGAGCTGCGCCACGGCGAGCGCTTTGTCCGCGGTGCCTCGATGCCAGGGATGCCCGGCATCTACATGGGCCAGAACAACGACGTCTGCTGGACCTTCACCAACGTCATGGCCGACGTCCAGGACCTCTTCGTCGAGCGGATCGAGGGTGACAACTACCTCTTCGAAGATGAGTGGCGGCCGCTGGAGACGGTGCGCGAGGAGATCGTCGTCAAAGGCCAGGAGCCAGTGGAGCTTGACGTGCGGATCACCCACCACGGCCCGATCGTCAACGAGGCGCTCGGCGCCGACGAGGGCGAGCCGCTGGCGCTCGCCTGGCAGACCCTCTCCGAAGCGACTGCCTTCGCCGGCATGTTCGAGCTGCTCGATCTCGCCTCCGGCCCGGAGCTGGTGGCGAAGCTGGAGGGCCACACCTCGCCCGCCTCGAACCTGATCTGGGCCGACCGCCACGGCTCGATCGGCTACAAGCTGATCGGCCGCCTGCCGCTGCGGCGCGGCGGCTGCCCCGACCTGCCGAAGCCGGGCTGGACCGGCGAGTTCGAGTGGGAGGGGACGGTCCCCTACGACGAGTTGCCGGAGGTCGTCGACCCCGAGAGCGGCTTCCTCGTTACCGCCAACAACCGCATCGTCGGCGACGAGTACCCGCACCACATCACCAGCGAATGGCTCGACGGCTTCCGCGCGAAGCGGATCGAAGAACTGATCGGCGAGACCGAGAAGCACGACCTCGAGAGCTTCGAGTCGATTCAGACCGACAACCTCTCGCTGCCGGGGCTGGAGGCGGCGCGGCGGCTCTCGCGCCTGCACCCGAGCGGCCAGCGCGAGCGCAGCGCGATCGAGCGGCTGCGCAGCTGGGACGGCCACCTCGATCGCGAGACCGTCGCCGGTACCATCTATCAGGCCTTCCTGCTGCGGCTGGCGCGCGAGGTCGCCCGCGCCGCGATCGGCGACCGCGACCTCTGCGAGCGCTGGCTCGACCGCAACGACAACGGCTTCACCGCCCACAGCACCTCACCCTGGCGCTGGCACTCGCACCTAATGGCGCTCTGGGAGGAAGCCGACGAGGAGCTGATCGGCCGGCCCTGGGACGAGCTCGTGCTGGAAGCGCTGGCGGGCGCGCTCGACGACCTCAGCGACCGCTTCGGCCCCGACCCCGAGGGCTGGCGCTGGGGTCGCGTCCACGAGATGAAGTTCCCCCACCCGCTGGGCGATGCCAACCCGCTCTTCGACCGCCTGCTCAACCGCCGCCTCCGCGCTGGCGGCGCCCAGGAGACCGTCAGCCAGATCGCCTACGACCCCAACGACGCTTATAACGCCGTCTGGGCACCGAGCTGGCGGATGGTCGCCGACCCGACCGCCCCCGATCGTTCCCGCTGGCAGACCTTCACCGGCCAGTCCGGCCACCCCGCCAGCCCCCACTACGACGACCTCCAGGTCGACTGGCTGGAAGGGCGCACGCAGCCGATGTGCGGCGAGGGACCATGGTCTGAGCTGGATCTCGTTCCCGCGGCTTAGCCGCTGGTCCTTTCTTGGTGTTGCACGGTGCTACACTAGGCGCATGCCGACTGCACGCCCTCGACACATGATCACTGAGACCGAGCCTGTGAAGAAGGTGCTCGACGAGCTGCGCCAGCTGCAGGGGGGAGAAAAAGTGGAGTTCCCGGACTTAGTGATCCGTGGCGCCGAAGAGAAAATCCGGGAACTGAGGGCTGAGGGTGAGTCGGTACGCCAGGCGCGCGAGGACCTCGCCGACTGGATTCTTAGCGGCACCGGACCCGCAGTCGACGTCGCGGCCGCTGACGAGGTCAAGCACCTCGGCTTGGTCGCTAACTACGACGAGTAGGTTGCTGCTCCTCGATAACTCCGCCTGGTCTCGTCTGCTGAGCGGGGTCGTGCCCCA
Organism: Solirubrobacterales bacterium; assembly: GCA_035688445.1. Lineage (GTDB taxonomy): Bacteria > Actinomycetota > Thermoleophilia > Solirubrobacterales > 70-9 > VAYN01. The sequence goes on from DASSNA010000069.1 coordinate 14,055, forward strand.
GGAGCGGCGTGAGACCGTTAGCGAGTGGCTCAACCAGCAACGCCTCGCGGTCTGCCTGCCCTTCTTGCTTGAGGCCGGCTACTCGGCTCGAACGGCGTCGGATCACCGGGAGTTGATGCGTCGCCTCGAGCACTTGCCGCGCCTCCCGGTTGACAGTGCGGTTGAGCGCGTCGCTCTCGACGCTCAGCGCGAACTGGCGGCGGTTGGTCACCACCGCCTTGCGCCAACGGATCTCGTGATCGCCGCCTGCGCCCATCTGGCTGACGGCGGCGTCCTCCACTACGACCGCGACTACGACCTGATCGCCGAGCACACCCGGCTTCGCTTTGAAAGCGTCTGGCTCGCCGAGGCGGGAACGCTCTAGCCGACGGCTTCCGCTTTCGCCGCGTAGGCGCTGACCAGCTCGACTATCTCGGGCGGTGCCTTCTCGGGCGAGCCTGAGTCGAAGGGCGGGTCGGGGTCGTACTCGATGCCCAGCTGCACGGCTTGGGCGAGCTCGGGGCCGACCTCGCGGCTGACCAAGTAGAGGGCCATGTCGATGCCGGCGGTGACGCCGGCGGCGGTGATCACCTTGCCGTCCTCGACGAAGCGGCCGCCGACCGGCTCCGCTCCGAACTCGGCGAGGGCGTCCAGCACTACCCAGTTGGTGGTGGCGCGCTTTCCGTCCAGCAGGCCGGCGGCGCCGAGCAGCAGTGAGCCGGTGCAGACCGAGGTCGTCCATTTCGTCTCGCGGTCGACCTCGCGCAGCCAGTCCAGCAACTCCTCGTCGCCCAGCAGTGGCCGGTTGCCGCGGCCACCGGGGACGAGGACGATGTCAGGGGCGCTCACTTCGGCCAGCGTGTGGTCGGCGAGGAGGGCGAGGGAGCCGTCCTCGCTGCGAATCTCACCTTTCTGCTTGGCGACCGTGCGGACCTCCCAGCCCGGCACGTTGCGCAGCACTTCGTAGGGGCCGACCGCGTCAAGCGGGGCAAGTCCGTCGTAGAGCAGCAGTGCGATTTCCATGCCGCCATGGTGCCCCTCCCCGGCGGCCGCCGCCAGTGGCAGAAAAGACAATGTTCGATAGATTTCTGCCATGAGCCCTAGGCACCGTGTCGTTGCTCTCTGTCTCCCGGGGCTGGTTGCCTTTGACCTCACCGCTCCCGCTCAGGCTTTCGCGCTGGCGGCACGGCCGGGTGGGGAGCCGCTGTATGAGTTCTCGACCTGCTCGCTCGACGGTGGGCCGGTTGCCACCACCTCGGGCTTCGCGGTGGTGCCGCCGGCCGGAATCGAGGCGCTGGCGCGGGCCGAGACGATCGTCCTTCCCGGCTACGCGTCCCTCCTCACGCCCCCGCCCGACGAGGCGCTCGCGGCTATGCGCGAGGCCGCCGAGCGCGGCGCCCGCCTGATGTCGGTCTGCACCGGCGCTTTCGCCCTCGCCTACGCTGGCGTCCTCGATGGCCGTCGGGCGACCACCCACTGGGGCTGGGCGGGGGAGTTGGCGAAGCGCTTCCCGAAGGTTCGTGTTGAGCCGAACTCGCTCTTCGTCGACGAGGGGGAGGTGCTGACCTCGGCCGGCCTCAGCGCTGGGATCGACCTCAGCCTGCACGTGATCCGCCGCGACTTCGGCGCCGCCACCGCCGATCGGGTCGCCCGTCACATGGTCGCGCCGCCGCACCGCGAGGGCGGGCAGGCCCAGTTCTTCAAGCCGCAGAGCGAGAGCCACGGGGACTCCCTCGAGGCGACCAGGCGCTGGATCCTCGAGCGCCTCGCCGAGCCGCTCGACGTCGGCTCGATGTCGCGCCACGCCGGCGTCAGCCCCCGCACTTTCGCCCGCCGCTTCCGTGAGGAGACCGGGACGACGCCGCTGCAGTGGCTGCTCTCGCAGCGCGTGCTGGAGGCGCGGCGACTGCTTGAGGAGAGCGACCTCCCGGTCGAGACGATCGCCTGGCAGGTGGGGTTCGGAAACGCCGCTTCCCTGCGGGACCACTTCCGGCGGGCGACGGCTACGACCCCGAGCGCTTACCGGCGCTCGTTCCGCCCCGCCGTCCTCGCGTAGAGTCCTCGCCGGTGAGCCGGCGCGACCAGATCAAGCTCAGCGAGGACGAGGTGCGCCAGCTGCTGGGCGAGGAGCGGATCGCGATCGTCTCCAGCCTCGGACCACAGGGGTGGCCGCACTCGATGCCACTCTGGTTCGTGCCCAGGGACGGGGTCGTCTGGATCTGGACCTATGCGAAATCGCAGAAGGTCCGCAACCTCGAACGGGACCCGCGGGCGACGGTGCTGGTCGAGACCGGCCACGAGTACGGCGAGCTGCGTGGGGCGATGATCGAATCCGAGGCGGTGATCCACCGCGACTTCGAGACCGTGCTCGGGTTTGCCGAGGAGCTGACCGTGCGCTACGCCGAGGGGATCTCCGCCGTCGAGGGGGACGCCAAGGCGGCGCTGGAAGCCCAGGCGCCAAAACGAGTAGCCATCAGCTTTCCGAGGCTGAGAATGGCGACCTGGGACCACCGTAAGCTCGGCGGCACCTACTGACCGAACCAACCCGATCGCTACCTTTCCCAATTCGATGAAACGCCGTCTTCTCGTCGTTCCCCTCCTCGCCTGCCTGCTCGCCGCCCTCCTTCTCGGCAGCCAATCCGGCAGCGCCAGGCCCTTGCCGCGCCCGCCCGCGGGCTTCTTCGGGGTCATGCCGCAGACCGAACTAACGCCCACCGATTTCCGCTACATGAAGGCGGGCGGGATCGAAAGCATCCGCCTGCCGATCGTCTGGTCCTTCGTCCAGCCGACCCCGAAGAGCGCCTACGACTGGAGCGGTTCGGACCGGATCATGGAACTTGCCGCCCAGGCTGGACTGCGGGTCCTGCCCACGGTCGGCTCGCCGCCGCGCTGGGTCTCCCGTAAAGAAACGACCCTGCCGGTCGCGACCGCCAAACAGCGCCAGGCGTGGAGCGCCTTCCTGCGCGCCGCCGTCGCCCGCTACGGCCCCGGCGGCACGTTCTGGTCAGAACACGCGACCGAAGGGCCCAACTACGAACCGGCGATCACCAACCCGACGCCGCTCCGCAACTGGCAGATTTGGAACGAGTCGAACTTTTTCTACTTCGCCTATCCCGTCAACCCGGCCACCTACGCGAAGCTGGTGACGATCTCCAGTCAGGCGATCAAATCGGTCGACCCCAGCGCGAAAGTGATCCTCGCCGGCCTCTTCGCCCGGCCGAAGGCGCGCGGCGTGCGGGGGATGGCGGCGACTACCTTCCTGCAGCGGCTCTACAAGATCCCGGGCTTCCGCAACCGCTTCGACGGGATCGACCTCCATCCCTACGCGGTTGACAGCGGCGAACTGGAAGAAATGACGGAGGAATTCCACGACGTCGCGGTCGAAAACCACGATCGCCCGGCCCTCTACCTCACTGAGCTCGGCTGGGGCTCCCAGAACGACTTCCAGAAGGTCGCCTTTGAGCAGGGCATCCGCGGGCAGGTGCGGGAGCTGAAAGCCTCCTACGCTTACCTGCTGGAAAACGCGCGCCGGCTAAACCTCAAGGGCGCCTACTGGTTCTCCTGGAAGGACCTGAAGGGCTCGTGCACCTTCTGCGACTCGGTCGGCCTCTTCCGCGCCGGCCCCAAGTTCCACCCGAAGCCAGCCTGGCACGCCTTCGTCGCCCTCACCGGTGGCCGCGCGCGACCGTGACCTGCTGAGCAGGAACGCCGCACTCGTCCTGCTCGCAGCGCTGCTCGCCGCCGCGGCGGTCGTTCTTCTCACCTA
>DASSNA010000073.1:0-4864 GCA_035688445.1 Solirubrobacterales bacterium
CCAGCCGAGCTCCCGCTTGGCCTTCGCGTTCGAGGCCCCGCGCGTCCCGGCCGCGGCGCGCGCCATCGTCCTGCCGACGACCAGACCGACGAGCCAGAGCGGCACCCGCCGCGGCGGCTTCGCCCCCAGGGTCTCGGCGAAGAAGGGGAGCCACTCGCGCAGCGGCGACGGCTCGTCGTCGGCGACGTTGTAGACGCCGGGAGCGCCACGCTCGAGCGCGGCCACAACCGCGGCCGCGGCGTCCTCGATGTGGATGAAGGAGAAGGTCGCGTCCCCCGCGCCGACGATCGGGTAGCGGCGCTTGCGCACTTCTTCGGCCTGAGAGCCGCCGGGCCCGATGTAGGTGCCGGAGCCGTAGAACCAGCCGAAGCGCAGCACCAACCCCTCCAGCCCCTCGGCCCCCAGCACCTGCCGCTCGAGGTCGATGATCGCGGCAACCGCAGCGCCGACTTTGCCGGGCGCATCCACGTCCAGCGGCGCCTCCTCGTCCTTAACCCAGCCGCCTTCGGGCGCGTAGAAGAAGGAGACACTCTCGGCGACCATCCGCTTTGCCCCCGCCGCCTGCGCGGCGGCAACGAGGTTGCGAGTCCCCTCGACCCTGATCCGGTCCGTCGGCTTTAGGTCCGTCCGCGCATTGAACCGCTGCGGCAGCGCCGTCAGCGCGTGCACGACCGCCTCCGGCCGCGCCGCAACCACCGCCTCCCGCAGCGCCTCCGCGTCATAAACATCGCAAACGACCGCCTCGGCGCCGGCCTCACGAATCTCCGCCGCCCGCTCCTCGCGCCGCGTCATCCCCGTCACCTCGTGCCCGCCGGCAACCAGCTGCCGCACCAGCGGTCTCCCGATCGCCCCACTCGCTCCGGCGACGAAGACCCTCACGCCATTACCTCAGAAGACGAAGATCGACTCGCCGTAATGCAGCTGTTCGTAGATGCGCGGCTGGTCCTCCATGAAGGTGCGGACGCAGCCGTGACTGGCGGCATAGTTCGGCACTTCGTGGTAGCCGTGCACCGCGTAGCCACCGTGCCAGTAGAAGGAGTAGTACATCCCCTCCGAGTTGAGGCCCGGTTCGCGGCGATAGAAGGTGTAGTGGCCGGTGATCGTCGGCGTCGAGGGCTTGCCGGTCGAGACCGGGTAGATCGCGAAGGGCTTGCCCTTCTTAATCATCACCAGGACCTGCTTGCTGAGCGGCACCTCGACGTGTTCGCCCGCACTGGGGTAGCGCGGTTGGTAGCCGCCCTTGCCGCCGAAGACCCGCTTCACCAGGCCGGCACCGGCCTTCTGGCTGCGGTTCATGTCGTTGACCTTGCGGTAGGCGAGCACCTCGCGGCCGAGCCTGCCGTTGAAGCAGCTGCCACCGCCGGAGACGTAGCCCATCTTCGCCAGTTCCTTTTTGAAGCCCTTGACGACCTTGCTGCATTCGCCGGGGTGCAGCGAAGGGAAGCTGACCTTCCAGCTCTTGCGGACGGTGCTGTCGCCGCCGAGCGCGGCGTTCGCCTTGTGCTTGGCGGCGACCGCGTACTTGCCGTCCTCCTTGACGACGACGCTCGATTCGAACGTGCCGGTTTCCCCGCTGCCCTTGCTGACCGCGACCTTGCGGCTGAGCAGGCGGTGGCCGTTGAGGTAGAAGGTGACTTCGACCTTCTGGCCGGGGACGTAGGGCGAGAGCGTGCCGTGGACGGGCACGGTGTCGTAGATCTCGGCGCGGCCGCCCTGCAGGTGGCCGACTTCGACCTTCACCGTTGCGTCCGGAACCGGCGCCGGCTTAGTCGGCGTCTTCGGCGCGGCGGCCGCGGTGGCGGGAACGGCAAGCAGAGCAGCGGTCGCAAGCAAGGACGAGAGGCGGCGATTCACCGGCAGGATGCTACTGGCTGAGGAGGGCGACAGAATTGTTCAGCATGTGGAGGAGGATCCCCGGCACGATCGAGCCGGTCTTCTCGTAGAGCAGCGAGAGCAGGAAGCCGAAGACGATCAGCGGCGGCACCGCGGTGATGCCGGTAAAGGCGTGGAGGCCGCCGAAGATGACACCGGTGACGAGTGCCGCAGCCAGGCGCGGCAGCCGCTCCCGCAGGCCGCCGAAGAGCATCCCCCGGAAGCAGATCTCCTCCGAGATCGGCGCCAGGATCGCGATCAGCAGCACCTGGGTCGCGATCGGCCCCAGCGCTTCGGCGATGTCTTCCTGGTGGGGGTGGACGATCAAGGCGCCGTAGAAGGCGATGAAGAGGAGGTAGAGGCCGATCGCAGCCCCCATCCATTTGATCGCTGAGGGCCGGAAGGCGCGAACGCCGAGTCGCCGCAGGGCCTCGCCGGGGCTGCTGCCGCCGCGCATCGTCGCCACCGCCAGCGAGACGCTGAGGAAGCCGAGCTCGGTCGCCCCCTGGACCCAGAGGTTGCCGAAGGTGGTCAGGTTCCCGTTCGGCTTCTGGCCGAAGATGACGCCGGGGATCGAGAAGACGATCCCGGCCCCGAGCGCCAGCAAGACCCCGATCAGCGCCCCGCCCGGTCCCCAGTTGGCGTAGGGGAAGCGCCGCTGCGGCTGCTCGGCGACTGGATCGGCGGTTAAGTTGCCCTCCATGCCGCGTGCAGTCTCACAGGTCTCGCGCACGACCCGGACGCGACTGCGGATCCTCCGCCGCCTCGCCCTGGTGGCGGTGATCGTCATCGTCGCGATGCTCGCTCTCAGCCAGTTCACCGAGTTCAAGCGCCTGGCGACCGGCGTCCTCGCCTCGACCGCGGTGATCGGCCTGATCGTCGGCTTCGCCGCTCAGCACACGATCGCCAACATGGTCGCCGGCATCCAGATCGCCGTCTCGCAGCCGTTCCGGATCGGCGACCGCCTCTCCTTCGAAGAAAGCGAGGGACGGGTCACCGACATCACCCTCTCCTACACCTACCTCGACCCCGGCGACGGCAGCTCGGTCGTGATCCCCAACCAGCTCCTGGTCGAAGGGGTCGTCCACAACCAGTCGACCGAAGACACGGTTGCCTGAGCCCGCCTTTGAAGCCCGCGAGGGCGAAGTACCCTCTGCTGGATGACGCAGCGCACTCGGCGACGCCAGCGCCGTCAAGGGGGGATCGGCGCCAAGCTCCTGATCGCCTTCGGCGGCCTTCTCGCCGTGCTCACGATCGCCGTCATCGCGGTCACCTCCTGGGTCCTCAACGTCGCCGCCGACGCGCCCTCGCTGGCCAGCTGCAAGCCGGTCGACAGGGGCGGCAACACCGTCCTCTACGCTGCCGACGGCTCGAAGCTGGGGTTGGTCGCTTCCCCTGAAGCGCGGGCGCCGGTCTCGATCGAGCGGATCCCGCGCAGCCTGCAGCTGGCGACGGTGGCAATCGAGGACCAGCGCTTCTACCAGCACGGCGGCATCGATGAGGAGGGGATCGTGCGCGCCGCGCTAAAGGACCTGGAAGCGGGCGAAGCGGTCGAGGGCGGTTCGACGATCACCCAGCAGCTGGTGCGCAACCTCTGCCTCGAGAACCCAAAACGCAACCTCGAACGCAAGATCATCGAGGCGAAGCTGGCCGAAGAGTATTTCCAGCGCCACAGCCGCAAGGAAATCCTCGGCTCCTACCTCAACATCGCCGCCTACGGGACGGTTGAAGGGAGCACCGCGATCGGCGTCGGCGCCGCGTCGAAGATCTTCTTCTCGAAGCCGGTCTGGAAGCTGAACCTGGCCCAGGCGGCGCTGCTGGCGGGGCTGCCGCAGGCGCCCTCGCAGTACAACCCGGTGCTCGCCCCCGGCGCGGCGAAAGCGCGGCGCAATGAGGTGCTGCGGAAGATGGAGAAGCTCGGCTACGTCAGCTCAGAACGGGCGCAGGCGGCAGTGGCCTCGGGGCTGCAGGTTGACCTATCCCACAGCTACTTCGCCCACCGCCAGCCCTACTTCTTCGACTACGTCGAAAACAAGCTGATCGAAAAGTACGGGGCGAACACGGTGCGGCGTGGCGGCCTCCAGGTGCAGACGACGATCGAACCGGAGCTCCAGCAAGTCGGCCTGGACGCGATGCGAAACACGCTGCCCTATTCGACCGACCCCTCCTCGGCGCTGGTCTCGATCGACCCCCGCAACGGCCATATCCGGGCGATGGTCTCGAGCTCGCGTTACGGACAGAGCCAGTTCAACCTCGCCGCGCAGGGGCACCGCCAGCCGGGCTCGACCTTCAAGGCGTTCGTGCTGACGACGGCGATCAAGCAGGGGATCGACCCCTACTCGACCTACTACACCTCGAAACCGCTCAACCTCTACCTGCCGCGGTGGGGGCACTGGGAAGTGCACACCGCCGACGAAGGTTATTTAGGGACCGTCAACCTGCAGCAAGCGACGGTCGCCTCCGACAACACCGTCTTCGCCCAGCTCGACCTCGACGTCGGCCCAGGGGCGGTGGCGGCGACGGCGCACTCGATGGGGATCACCTCGCCGCTCGACGGAATCCCGGCGGAGGGAATCGGTGGCCTGCGGGTCGGCGTCTCGCCGCTGGAGATGGCCGATGCCTACTCGACCCTCGCCTCCGGCGGCGTCCACCACGAACCGGTTGCGGTGACCAAGGTCGAATTCCCGAACGGTCACGCTGAGCGGCCCGAACCCTCGCAACCGCAGCGGGTGCTGTCGCGGCCGGTCGCCTGGCAGGTGACGCGGCTGCTACACGACAACATCGTCGAAGGCACCGGCACCGCCGCCTACACCGGCTGCGTCGGGCAGGCGGGCAAGACCGGGACGACCGACGAATACACCGACGCCTGGTTCGCCGGCTACCAGCCGAACCTGGCGACGGTGGTCTGGGTCGGCTACCCCCAGTCGAACGAGATCTCGATGTCGAGCGTGCACGGGATCATCGTCTTCGGTGGCACCTTCCCGGCCGAAAT
>DASSNA010000084.1:0-6871 GCA_035688445.1 Solirubrobacterales bacterium
GCTCGACGACTACCTGCGGCCGGACTCGGTCGGTTTCGTCGAGTGGCCGGGGGCCGGCTCGGGCCGGCTCGGGCGCCCGGCGCTGGAGGTGCGGCTCACCCATGAGGCTGAGGAACGCCGGCGGATAGAAGTCGGCTGGGAGGGGTAGGTGCCGCTACAGCGAAGAGCGCAGCAAAAGGCGCCAGACTGTGTTTCGTCAGGAGCGCGCCCAGTAGCATCGGCGCTCGGAATTCGAATCAGAAAGGCAAGGACGGGATGAAGGGATTGAAAGCGCTTGCAGCGGTGTTCTTGGTAAGTGGGCTGCTGGCAACGGCGCTGCCCGCGACGGCCGGCGCGGTTGCGTTCAAGCACTACGTGGCCTGTGGGGTCTCCCAGAAGGCCAAGCCCGCGCACAGCTGCCCGAAGAAAGCCAAGAAGGGCGCCTTCTTCAAAAGCCTCAAAGGCAACGTCGTCTACACCGTCTGCGTCAAGTTCCCGAGTGGGAAGAACCTCTGCGCCCAGGCTCAGGAAGCCGAACAGGGAACCCTTTACGTGAACAAGATCACCTCGACGATCCCCGGCAAACACGTCGTCAGCTGGTTCGTCAAAGGCAAAAAAGTCGGCTCCTGGGCCTTCACGGTCACCGGGTAGCGACGCCCTGATCGTCGTCGGCTTCGACACCGCGACGGTAGACACCGTCGCCTGCGCCTGGCGCGACGGCGAGGTGCTGCACGAGTCGCAGCTGGGGCTTTCCCCGCAGGGGAGGCCCCTGCACGCGACCCGGCTGCTGGAGGAGGTCGAGCGCGCGGCCGCGGCGGCGGGCGGCTGGGAGGCGGTCGACCTGATCGCGGTCGGCCTCGGCCCCGGCACCTTCACCGGCTTGCGGGTGGGGATCTCGACCGCGCGCGGCCTCGCCTTCGGTCTCGGTCTGCCGATTCGTGGCGTCTGCACGCTCGACGCGCTGGCCGCCGGAATCCTTCAGGCCGACGCCTGGTCTGTTCCTTCTGGTGGCATAGCAACGAAAAGGAACAGCGGAGCGCTGGCGGTGCTGGACGGCTGGCGCGGCGAGGTCTTCGCCGCTCTCTACGACGCCGACGAGAGTCGGACCTGGGAGCCTGCCGTCTACAAGCCCGACGAACTGGCCGGGCGAGTGTCGGCGCTTGAGCAAACCCCGTCGGTCGCCGGCTCGGGGGCGGTACGATTTCGCCAAGAGCTGGCCCAAGGTGGCGTCCGTATTGCGGACGATTCCGATCCCATCCACCGGGTCGCCGCGCGGCACGTATGTGCCTTGGCGGCGGCATCGGCAGGTGGGGAGGACCGCGATGGGCTCGCCCCGATTTACCTCAGACCCCCGGACGCGGAGCGATGGCGTGAGCGAGACGCTTTCCAAAGAGCCGAGTGACGTAACCCACGAGGTCGGCGTCCGCAGGCTCGCCTACAGCGATCTGCCAGCGGTGATCTCGATCGAGCGCCGCTCCTTCCCGACCCCGTGGTCGCTGGCGATGTTCGTGCTCGAGCTCTCCAAGCCCTCGGGGATCTGCCTCGCCGCCAGCGCCGGCGACGAGCTGCTCGGCTACGTGATCTGCTCGCGCTACGACCAGGTTTGGCACTTGATGAACATCGCCATCGCCCCCGACCATCGCGGCACCGGCGTTGCCGGGCGGCTGATGCGCCGCCTGATCGAGGAAGCGGGGGGGACGCTCCCCTTCACGCTCGAGGTCCGCGTCTCCAACCACCGCGCGATCGCCATGTACGAACGCTTCGGCTTCCGCTCCGCCGGCGTCCGCCCTCGCTACTACCACGACAACGGCGAGGACGCGCTAATCATGTGGCTGGACTGAGAGGGCGCTGTGCTGCTGGCGATTGAGACTTCCTGCGATGACACCTGCGCCGCCATCCTCGACGGCGCCCGCATCCTCAGCAACGTGATCTCCTCCCAGGCCGCCGCCCACGCGGGCTTCGGCGGCGTCGTGCCCGAGGTGGCCGCGCGCCACCACCTCGAGCTGGTCGCCCCGGTGGTCGAGGCGGCGCTGGCGGAGGCGGGGGCGACGCTGGACGATGTCGAGGCGCTCGCTGTCACTGCCGGCCCGGGCCTAATCGGCGCCCTCCTGGTCGGGGTCAGCACTGCCAAGGGGATCGCCGCCGCGCGGCGGCTGCCGCTGATTCCTGTCGACCACCTGCAGGGGCACGTTGCCGCCAACTTCCTCGAGCCCGAGCCGCTCGAGCCGCCCTTCCTCTGCCTCGTCGCCAGCGGTGGCCACACCCTGCTCGCCGGGGTGCGCGACCACGAGGGCTACGAGCTGCTCGGCCAGACGCTCGACGACGCCGCTGGCGAGGCCTTCGACAAGTCGGCGCGGCTGCTCGGGCTCGGCTACCCGGGCGGCCCGGCGATCCAGCGCGAGGCCGAGCAGGGGGACCCCGAAGCCTTCGAGATGCCGGTGGCGATGTCCCGCAATCCCGGCCTCGACTTCAGCTTCAGCGGCCTGAAGACGGCGCTCGTCTATCGCTGCCGCGAGCTCGGCCCCGAGGGGGTCGAGGCGCGCAAGGCCGACCTCGCCGCCTCCTTCCAGGCGGCGGTGGTCGAGCAGCTGACGACGAAGCTGAAGCGGGCGCTGAAAAAGGGTGACTGGGAGGCGGTCGCGCTCGGCGGCGGCGTCGCCGCCAACGGGCCGCTGCGCGAGGCGGTGGCCGCGCTCTGCGAGGAGCGGGGGGTGCGGTTGAAGCTGGTGCCGATCAGCCTTTGCACCGACAACGCGGCGATGATCGGCGCCGCCGCCCGCCATGCTCCCCGGATCGAGTACCCCGACTACCTCGGCTACGACGCCTTCGCCAGCGGTGAAACCGCCGGCGTCGCCCACTGAGCGGGCGGATGGCCGACGTCGTCGTCTACTCCCGTCCCGGCTGCCATCTCTGCGAGGAGGCGATCGCACAGATCATCGCCTTGCACGAGGAGGGATATCGCTTTGGCCTCCATGAGGTCGATATCGAGAGCAACGATCTCCTGCTGCGGCGCTATCTCGAGCGGATTCCGGTGGTCGAGGTCGACGGGATCGAGGTCTCGGAGCTGATCTTGGACCGCGAGGGTGTTAAAGCCAGGCTCGATACTGTGGGGGCATGGTCGAGCTGATCGAAGATCTGGACACCGCGGGAGGGCTTCCGCTTGAAGGCGAGCGCCTCTCGCTGGGCGTCGCCGCCAGGCTCTCGCGCTACCTGCAGGTGCTGACTCAGGCGCGGAAGATGGGGCGGGAGACGATCTCTTCGCAGGAGCTCTCCGAGTACACCCACATCAACCCGACCCAGATCCGCCGCGACCTCTCCGGCTTCGGCAAGTTCGGCAAGCGCGGGGTCGGCTACAACGTCGACTCGCTGGTCTCGGAGATCCGCAAGATCCTCCGCACCTCGGGGAAGCACAACATTGCGCTCTTCGGCGCCGGCAACCTCGGTCAGGCGATCGCCACCTCCTCGATCTTCGCCGACCACGGTTTCCAGGTGGTCGCCGTTTTCGACAGCGACCCCAGCGTCGTCGGCCGGCAGATCGGCGAGCTGGCGGTGCGTGACATCGGCGACCTCCCCGCGGTGGTGGCCGAGGAGGAGATCGTCGTCGGCGTCCTCGCGGTGCCGGCCGACGCCGCCCAGGACGTGGCCGACCGCCTTGTCAAAGCCGGCGTCAAGATCATCTTCAACTACTCCGAGCAGCTGTTGCAGGTACCGCCGGAGGTGACGGTCCACACCTCCAGTCCCGCCGTCGATCTGCTCTACGCGCTCTACTTCTACCTGGCGTAACCGACCCCGTTCCGGTTCTTTGTCCCTCGATTTCGACCTCGCCCGCGAGATTTTCGAGTCCTCCGAGGACTTCACGATCGGCCTCGAGGAGGAGTTCGCGATCCTCGACCCGCGGACGCTCGAGCTCGAGCACCGCTTCGAGGACGTCTTCGCCGCCTGCCAGCGCGACGAGGTGCTGGCCGAGTCGGCGGCGGGGGAGCTGATCGCCGCCGAGGTCGAGATCCGCTCCGGGCGCGCGGAGACCTTCGCCGAGGCGGTCGAGCGCCAGCGCGAGCGGCGGGCGCGGCTGTTCGGTGTGGTCGAGGAGCTGGGGTTGGGGCTGGGGGCGATGGGAACGCATCCCTGGGCTAATTACCTCGACCAGCGGATCATTGACACCCCGCACTACAACCGCCTGCGCAACGAACTCGGCTACGTCGCCCAGCGCAACAACACCTGGAGCATGCACCTGCACATGGGGGTGCAGGGGGCCGACCGGGCGATCGCGGTCTGCGACTGGCTGCGGGAGCTACTGCCGCTGCTGCTGGCGGTCTCGGCTAACTCGCCCTTCCTCGACCGCCGCGACACCGGCCTGCACAGCGTCCGCACCGAGATCTTCACCCGCACCTTCCCGCGCTGCGGGGTGCCCTCGCCGTTCCGCGATTGGGATAGCTACGCCAACTTCATCGGGACCCTGCAGCGGGCCGGCTCGGTGGTCGAGTCGACCCAGCTGTGGTGGAGCGTGCGGCCGCACCACAGCTTCGGCACGGTCGAGGTGCGGATCTGCGACGCGCAGACGCGGGGGGAGGAGTCGTTTGCGTTGGCTGGGCTGATCGCCGCTTGTATTACCCAGGCCGCGCTCGACTACGACGAGCACGGCTACGAAGGCCGCGGCGCCCCTCTGGCCGACCGCGAGATCGAGGAGAACCTCTGGCGGGCGATCCGCTACGGGGCCGGGGGACGGATGATCGACTTCCGCCGCGGCGGGGTCGAGGTGGAGACGCGGGCGGTGCTGGAGCGGGTGCTGGCCTGGGCCGAGCCGGCGCGGGCTCAACTGGGGCTGGACCTGCGGTTGCCGGAGCGAAACGGGGCGCAGCGGGCGCGTGAGGCGATCGATTCCGGGGTCTCGATCGAGGACATCTACCGCGATGCGGTGGCGGAGACGAAGCGGACTTACTCCGGCGCCGAGCCAGTTCGGCAGTCGGCGTAACCGAGTGCCAAGAATCGGGTAATCGAGGCTCTAGAGCGGGCTCGGAGCGGTGTCGCCGCCGTCGTCTATAGACTCCCGCGCCGCTAAAACCACCGGAGGATTAGGAACTTGACCGACTTTCTGACCGAATACGGCGTAGTTGTCGCGCTCGTCTGCGCTGGTGCCGCCGTTATCTACGGACTTCTCGTAACCCAGCGCTTGCTCGCGAAATCGCCGGGCAACGACCGCATGCAGGAAATCTCTGGCGCTGTCCAGGAAGGCGCACAGGCCTACCTCAGCCGCCAGTACACGATCATCGCTGCGGTCGCGATCCCGATCGCGGTGCTGCTGCTGATCCTGCAGGACTACAAGACCGCGATCGGCTTCATCATCGGCGCCACCCTTTCTGGGGCGACCGGCTTCATCGGGATGAACGTCTCGGTGCGGGCCAACTCCCGCGTCGCCGAGGCGGCCCGCGGTGGCGTGCCGCCGGCGCTCGACGTCGCCTTCAAAGGCGGCTCGGTCACCGGTCTGCTGGTGGTCGGCCTGGCGCTGCTTGGCGTCGCTGGCTACTACGGCGTCCTCGTCATCACCGGCTCGACCGACAAGGAGGCCGTCGACGCGCTGATCGGCCTCGGCTTCGGTGGCTCGCTGATCTCGGTCTTCGCCCGTCTCGGCGGCGGCATCTTCACCAAGGCCGCCGACGTCGGCGCCGACCTGGTCGGCAAGGTCGAGGCGGGGATCCCCGAGGACGATCCCCGCAACCCAGCGGTAATCGCCGACAACGTCGGCGACAACGTCGGCGACTGCGCCGGCATGGCGGCTGACCTGTTCGAGACCTACGCGGTCACCTCGGTCGCGGTGATGTTGCTCGGCGTTCTCACCTTCACCTCCGACTACGCCCGCGAGGTCGCCATCTATCCGCTGGTCCTGGGTGGCGTGGCGATCGTCGCCTCGATCATTGGCGCGCTCTGCGTGCGGACCAAAACCGACCGGGTCGAGGGCGCCCTCTACACCGGCCTCCTGATCTCTGGGATCATCTCGGTCGCGGCCTTCTACCCGATCACCGACTGGCTGATGAGCGATCCGCTGCGGCTCGGCTTCGCCGACACCGCCGCCAAGGCCGTCAGCGTCACCGACCTCTGGCTCTGCGCAGTGATCGGCGTTGCGGTCACCGCGCTGTTGTTCGGGATTACCGAATTTTATACGTCGACCCGGTTCCGGCCGGTGAAGACGATTGCCCAGGCTTCCGAGACGGGGCACGCGACGAACATCATCCAGGGCCTCGCCCAGGGCTTCCAGTCGACCGCTGCGCCGGCGCTGGTAATCGCTTTCGCGATCCTCGGCGCCAACGAGCTCGCCGGCATCTACGGCATCGGTATCGCCGTGGTTGCCCAGCTCTCGCTCTGCGGTTTGATCGTCGCTCTCGACGCCTTCGGGCCGATCACCGACAACGCCGGCGGCATCGCCGAGATGGCCGACCTGCCCGAGGACGTCCGCAACGTCACCGACCCGCTCGACGCGGTCGGCAACACGACCAAGGCGGTCACCAAGGGTTACGCGATCGGCTCGGCGGCGCTGGCGGCGCTGGTGCTGTTCGCCGCCTTCCGCAGCGAATTGGCGGACGAAGCCCCTGCTGGCTTCGACCTCAACAGCCTCTTCCACCTGACCAGCCCCGACGTCCTGATCGGGCTGATAATCGGCGGGATGATGGTCTACCTCTTCGCGGCCTTCGCGATTGAGGCGGTCGGCCGCGCCGGCGGCCAGGTGGTCGAGGAGGTGCGCAAACAGTTCCGCGAGCACCCCGGGATCATGGAGGGGACCGAGAAACCCGAGTACGGCAAAACGGTCGCGATCGTCACTGCCGCTGCGCAGAAAGAGATGATCCTGCCGGCGCTGATTCCGATCGTCGTGCCCGTGATCGTCGGCCTGCTCAGCGTT
>DASSNA010000095.1:0-2179 GCA_035688445.1 Solirubrobacterales bacterium
ACAGAAGCAGGCTCCTTTTTGAAATCTGGATAGTGGTGGCTGCCGGCTGAGCGAGTCATGGCCGCGATCATAGGGGCGGCGCCGGCGGCGCCGCCTGCTCACGCCGGATGCGCCTGGCCCGCCACGCTGCGACGCCTGGGCGTGCCAACGGCCCCTGTCGGCTCTCGGGCTCACGACGTACCGGAGCGAGAACGACGCGTTCACCCTTCCCCGCCTGGTTGATGCCCTCCGCTTCATAGACGACCGAGCGCCGCTCACTGTCGCCCCTGGCATGCGGGCCGGCTCGAGTTCGGCTCGGGCGCGGTCGCGATGCCATACCAGCCTCGCCAGGCCGCACCGCGATCGGCCGGCGGCCGTAGCGGCGCCGGGAACGGCCGGCGGGCTACTCGACGACTCTTATGTATCTCAAGCCGAAGTCACGCGTCCAATGGCGGCCGTCGCGCGACATCTCCCAGGCGCCCACGATTTCCGACCCGTCGGCCGACACGGTGCCCGTGTATCTCTGCCAGGCGCCGGGTGCTTCACGCCAGACCGTCCAGGTTCGTCCGTCGAGGGCGGTCTCGTAGATGCGGGCGACGCCCCTCGAGTCGAAGTAGTGCTGCTTCAGCGTTGCCGCCGGCGTCGCCGCCGGGCCAATGATGGCGATGCCGCTGGGGGCGGCTGGGTTCTGGCTCGTGAAGCGCTGGACCAGAAACCATCTGCCCTCCAGCCACTCGAAGACGGTGCTTGCGCTTCGCGCGGTCACCGCCGGGCTGCCCGGACCGAACTTGCCGGCCTCGAACGACGCCTCCATTTCCCAGGTGCCGACCAATACGTCCAAGGCGTCGAGCGAGTCCGGCCGGCCGCCGGGGATGTCGCCGAGTCCGGGCGAGCTGCCCGCTTCCGAACCGGCCCCGTGATTCGTGGTCATGCTCGTCGGCTCCTTCTCGAAGACGGTGCGGTCCAGCCGACGTCCGGGGTGCCCTTGGCGGCCACTGCCAGCAGGGCGAGGCACAGCGGGACCGTGAGAAGGACCGCCGAACTGTGCAGGACGGCGAGGTTGACGATCGTGGCGCCTGCCATGTCGAGAGCAAGGCCGACCGCCGCCAGGCGAGTCAGCGGCGAAACCAGCAGTCCGAGGCCGCCCGCGAGCTCGGCGACACCGACCGCGTACCGAAGCCAGTCGCCGGCGCCGATCTGGACGAACATCTCGACCTCGAATGACGCTCCCAGGAGCTTCGGCACGCCCGCGAGAACGAAGAAGGCAGCCAGGGCGGCGCGAGCCGCCCAAAGCAGCGCCTCCCTCTTTCGAACCCGGCCCGCGACCCTCGCGATCGCTCTACTGCCCATGACGCCACCTCCAACTAAACTGACCGGTGTAGCTAAACTGTACGGTATAGTACAGCGATGGCGAAGTCAAGCGTCAGGGCGAGGGTCGGTCCGGTCATTCAGCCGCTCGGCGAGCGGTCGGCGCGGAAACGGCAGGCCATCCTCGAGGCTGCCACCGCGCTCTTCTATGAGCGCGGCTACATCGGCACCAGCATGGATGACATCGCCGCCGGGGCGGGGGTGTCCAAGCCCACCGTTTACCGGTTCTTCACCGACAAGGAAGCGCTGCTCTCGGACATCGTGTTGGCGACGGTCAGCGGGCCGACCGATCGATTCCGTTCAGCGATTGAACAGGTCGGAGGGTCCGACGACCTGGAGCGAGATCTCGAGCGGCTCGCCCTCGGGTATATCGCGCTGGTGACGCAGCCGGCCGTGCTGAGGCTCCGCCGGCTCGTGATCGGAGCCTCCCACCAGCTACCCGACCTGGCCCAGGCCTATTACGAGCGGGGACCAGAACGGACGCTTCAGGCGCTGAGCGCGGCGTTCGCGCGACTCGCCGGGCGCGGGCTGCTACGGGTCGACGACGCCAAAGAGGCCGCCTCGCAGTTCGCGTTCCTGGTCATCGGCCGTGTCCTCGACCGGGCGCTCTTCTGCGGCGACCACCCATACCGTCGACGCGAGCTGCACGCCCAGGCCGCCGCGGGGGTGAGGATGTTCTTAAGCGTCTATCGAACTTGAGGACGCGTGGCCGCGGCCGACCGCGACCAAAAGCGCAGGCTCGAAGGGCGAGGTGGAGCGGGAGACGGGCTTCGAACCCGCTACCTCGACCTTGGCAAGGTCGCGCTCTACCAAGTGAGCTACTCCCGCTCGG
>DASSNA010000087.1:0-8052 GCA_035688445.1 Solirubrobacterales bacterium
CCTCGACGACGGCTTCGAACGCGAGCGGATCGTCCTCGACCAGCCCCGCGTCGGCCTCTACCTGCCGCGGCTGATCTGGCGCGAGCTGGAGAACTTCAGCGCCGGGGCTTTCTGCCTCGTCCTCGCCTCGGCCCCCTACGACGAGTCCGACTACTACCGCAGCTACGACGAGTTCCGGGCCGCGGTCGGCGCCTGAGCGGGCTCCTTCAGAGCGACGAAGACGGAGACCATCCGCTCGGCCAGGCGCCGGCTCGTCTCCGCGTCGGCGAGCCAGTCGAACTGCTGGAAGACGCTGGGGAAGCCAGCGGCGATCAGCGTCCGCAGCAGGTCGTCCTTCTCCAGCCAGAAGGAGCGCTCGTTCCCGAGCGAGCTCCAGGGGCCCGGCTGCTCGCCAAACCAGCGACCCAGCCGGCCTTCGTGCTCCGTCAGCTCCGCCGCGAGCAGCGGCGCGAAGACCTCCACCTCCCGCCCCTCGCGGGTCGCGTGATTGGCGGAGACGATCAGCAGACGCCGGGTCACCTCGCCCAGCGTCCGCAGGAACTCGACCGGCCGGTCGAGGTGGTAGAGCAGGCCGGCGCAGAGAACGCCGTCGAACCCGCCGTGGTCGCCGATGTTGCGGACGTCGTCCTGCACGAAGCGCAGGTTCGATAGCTCCACCTGCTCGGCAACCCACTGGCAGACGGCGAAGTTCTCCGGCTGGCCCTCGATCCCGACGACCTCATAGCCGGCGCGAGCCAGCAGCACCGAGTAGCCGCCCTCTAGGCAGCCGAGGTCGGCGACGCGCGCGGGCGGCGGGCAGAGCTGCGCGAACGTGCGCAGGTAAGAGGCCGAGATCGGCTCGGCGCCGATCCGAGGCGCGCCGGGCAGGCTCCACTTCCCCGGCCGCAGCTCGAAGTTGTGAGCGCTGAACTTCCGCGGCGGGCGGCGCCTGCGCAGCAACGGGGACATCGCGCTCAGTCCACCTGGGGGACGGAGCCCTCTTTCCAGGCCTCCGAAGAGCTGCGGCGGGTCTCGAACTTGTCGACCACGACCTCGTCGATCATCCCAGTGCGGACGCCGATCCTAATCATCCGGCGGCACATCGACCAGTCGTTCGGCTCCTGGTAGATCGCATCGGAGAGCTCGGATTCAATGAAACGCAGGCCGCTGTGGAAGATCGCCGCCTGCAGGCCCCACTCGCCCAGCTTGGGTGGGAACTTGCCCAGAGTCATCGGCTCGCCTTCGACGAAGTTGACCAGCTGCTTGCCGTAGCAGTGCTCGTAGCGGTGCTCGCGGGCGGCCGCCAGCAGCCGCTCGGTGTGGTCGGGGCGGACCGCGTCGTCGTCCCCCAGCCCGGCGATCCAGCGGCCGCGCGCCTGCGCCAGGGCTTCGTTGTACGGCGGCGTGCCGATCACGTACCAGCGGCGGGAACGGTCCTCGGGGTAGGGGCCACGGTAGGTGCGGTTGAAGTAGCGGACGCGGGGGTCTCCGATCGCCTCGATCGCCGCCGCCGTCTCCGGCGGCGCCGCGTCGCCGACGACGATCACCTCCAGGTTGGAGTAGCTCTGGCCGAGGATCGAGGGTAGGGCTACGTCGCGCAAGGTCTCATACGAGGTGTAGGTGGGGATCAGGAAGCTGACCAGCGGCTCGTCTTCGCTGAAGGCGAGCTCGTATTCCTCGGTCCGGCGCAGGGCGTGCAGGAGCTGCCGATTCTCGACCTCGCGGTCGAAGCTATGCCTGGCGATCTCCGCCGAGCGCCGCGCGTCGACTTCGATCGCCTTGCTGCGACCGTGGACTTCCTCGAGTTCCCGGTGGACGCGGCCGAGGTCGCCGTGGAGGCGGTCGATCGCGTCCTGCAAGCCGATCTGCCCCTGCCTCAGCTCCATGACGTAAGGCCGAACCAGGCGGCTGAGCAGGCGATGCAGCACCGATTTGGAGTTCTGGCTCATCTGCGGCAGGATGCCAGGACGGCCTCGGCCACCGCCTCCTGGTCCGCTGTCGGGAGCTGCGGATAGAGGGGCAGGCTGAGGGAGCTGCGGGAGAGGCGCTCGGCGACCGGGAAGGAGCCGGGCGGCCAGGCGCCCGCCGGGTAGGCGCCGGAGAGGTGGGGCAGGACCGGGTAGTGGACAAGGGTCTCGATGCCCTGCTCGGAGAGGGCGGCGCGACAGGCGTCGCGGTCGGGATGGGTGAGCACGAACAGGTGCCAGGCGGGGTCCGCCCAAGGGGGCGGCTCGGGAAGCCCCAGCGGCTCGGCCGCGGCGAAGGCGTCCGCGTAGGCGCGCGCGTGCTCGGCGCGAGCGCGGTTCCAGTCGTCGAGCCGCCCCAGCTTCACCCGCAGGGCCGCGGCCTGGATCTCCGCCAGGCGCGAGTTGACGCCGGCGGTCTCGATCTCGTAGCGGTCCCTGACCCCGTAGTTGCGCAGCAGCCGCAGCCGGTCGGCCAGCTCGGCGTCGTCGGTGGTGACGGCGCCGCCATCGCCGAGCGCGCCGAGGTTCTTGCCCGGGTAGAAGGAGAAGGCCGCGGCGTCGCCGAGGCTGCCGGCGCGGCGACCGGCGCAGCGGGCGCCGTGGGCCTGCGCCGCGTCCTCGAGCACGAACAGGCCATGCTGCTCGGCCAGAGCGCTGATCGCCTCCATGTCCGCGGGCTCGCCCCGCATGTGGACGGGGATGACCGCGGCCGTGCGCGGCGTTATCGCCGCCTCGACCTGGGCCGGATCGGCGTTGTAGGTGGACTCGAGGACGTCGACCCCGACCGGCTGTGCCCCGGTTGCGCTGACCGCGAGCCAGGTCGCGACCCAGGTGTAGGCGGGGACGATCACCTCGTCGCCGGGGCCGATGCCGGCCGCCCGCAGGGTCAGCTCCAGCGCCGCCATGCCGCTGCCGACCCCGACGCAGTGGGCAACGCCGCAGAAGGCGGCAAACTCGCGCTCGAACGCCTCCAGTTCCTCGCCGAGCAGGTACCAGCCGGCGTCAAGGACCCGCATCACGGCGCCGGGGAGTTCCGGACCGAGCTCCCGCTGGGCTGCGCGCAGATCGAGGAATGGGATCTCCGGCGTCAAAGCGAAGAGATAACTTACCCCCGTGGCCACCGGCGCAGAGGGCCTCGCGGCTGGTCGGGCGGGGGCATCGACCGGCAAATCCGACCGCGAGCTGAGCAATCCCGTCCTGCTGGCGCTGATCTGGCTCTGCGGCGCCTCCGCCTTCCTGCTGCTGCTCTGGGGATCGAAGCTGAGCTTCCTGCTCGACGACTGGGAATTCCTGATCTACCGCCGCGGCTTCAACGCGCACGCGATCCTCGAACCCCACGGCGAGCACATCTCGATCGCGCCGGTCCTGATCTACAAGGCCCTGCTAGCGACGGTGGGGATGGGCTCGGCGCTTCCCTTCCGGGTCGTCTCGACCGCCCTCTTCATCCTCAGCGCCGCGCTCTTCTTCGTCCTCCTCCTGCGCCGGGTTGGACAGTGGCCGGCGCTCGGCGCGACGGTGCTGCTGCTCTTCGTCGGCGCCGCCTGGGAAGACCTGCTTTGGGCCTTCCAGATTGGCTACTTCGGCTCGATGGCGGCAGGGCTGGGGATGCTGCTGGCGCTCGAACGGGGAGACCGGCGCGGCGACCGCCTCGCCTGCCTGCTGCTGGCGATCTCGGTCGTCTTCTCCAGCCTCGGCCTTTCCTTCGCGATCGCGGCGGCGGTCGCCGTGCTGCTGCAGCCAGGCCGGCGAGGGCGCCTCTACGTCTTCGTCTTCCCGCTGATCCTCTACGCCGCCTGGTGGCTCGGCTGGGGGCACAACGCCGAATCCGCGCTCTCGGCCGCCAACGTCGCCAAGACCCCCAACTTCGTCGCCGACGGCATCGCCTCCTCGATGGCCTCGATCTTCGGCTTCTTCGGCCCCGACCGGGCCGGGCTGGACTGGGGCCGCCCGCTCGCCGTCGCCGCGGTCGTGCTCGTCGTCTGGCGGGTGTACAAGCTCGGCCGGCCCTCGACCTGGTTCTGGATCGTGCTCGCGCTGGGGGCGTCGTTCTGGATCCTCGCCGGGCTCAACCAGATCCCCGGCCGCACCCCGGATGCCTCCCGCTACCAATACGTCGCCGTCGTCTTCGCCCTGCTGGTCTTCGCCGAGCTGCTGCGCGGCGTCCGCTTCAGCCGCGGAGCCCTGCTCACCGGCGCCGTCGTCGTCGCGGCGATCACCGCCGCCAATATCGGCTATCTGCACGCCGCCTGGGACAGCTATCGCGAAATCAGCCAGCTGGAGAAAGCCGACCTCGGCGCCGTCGAAATCGCCCGCGGCACGGTCGAACCGGGGTTCACCCTCAGCGAAGACATCGCCGGCACGGGCTACGTCCACATTGAAGCCGGGCCCTACCTCTCAGCCCGCGACGCCTTTGGTTCGCCCGCCTACAACCCGGCCGAACTGGCGGAAAGCTCGGCGGCGTCGCGGTTCTTCGCCGACAAGGTGCTCTTCGCCGCGCTGCGGATCTCGCCGCAGCCGGCGCCCGGCGCGGCTGGTTCCGGCGCCAAGCCGGCGGCCGCCAACGCCGAAGGCCTGGTCGAAGTCCCGCCCAGGGGCTGCGTCTCGGTGCCAGGCGGGGGCGAAGCGCCGCAACTCAGCCTGCCCCGGCGGGGCGTGCTCCTGCAGGCCGGCAACCGCCCGGTCGACAGCCTCGAGCTGCGTCGCTTCGCCAGCGAAGAATTCCCGATCGAGCTGGAAGCGAGGATCGAACCCGGCCGCACGCTGGAAATCCCGATCCCGCCCGACCGATCGTCCGTCCCCTGGAAGCTCGAGCTCGAATCGGAAGGTACGACTACGGCTTGCGGGATCGGGTAAGAGGCGCGCGAGGCAGGGAACCCGATGGACTACGAGCGCCTATACCAGTACCGCTTTTCAGGGATCGACCAGCAGGAGCGGATCGCCGTCTGGCGTGAGATCAGCCCTCACGTCCACGGACTGATGGACAAGCCGCAAAAGGTGCTCGACCCGGCGGCCGGGCGCGGGGAGTTCATCAACGCGGTGCCGGCGCAGGAGGCCTGGGCGGTCGATGAGGTCCACTACCCCGAGGCCTCCCACAACGCCGAGACGACTGTGATTACGGCCTCGATCATGGAGACCGAGTTGCCGCCAGACCACTTCGACGGCATCTTCGTCTCGAACTTCCTCGAGCACCTGCCCGACCAGGACGCGATCGCGGCGCTGCTGGCAAAGATGCACGCGACGATGGAGCGCGGCGGGCGCATCGCCGTGATGGGGCCTAACTACAGGTTCTGCTCGCGGGAGTATTGGGACTGCGCCGACCACTACGTAGCCCTCACCGACCGCTCGATCTGTGAGCACCTCTACGCCGCCGGCTTCGAGCCGACCACAGTGGTCCCCCGCTACCTCCCCTACTCCTTCCGCGGCTTTCTCCCCGCCTCGCCGCTGCTGACCCGGCTCTACCTGAAGGCGCCCCTGGCCTGGAAGCTGCTCGGCAAGCAATTCCTCGTGATCGGCCGCAAGTAAGTGGTGGCGGTAGCCTGCGGCGTCAAATGAAGCTCTCGATAGTGATACCGGCGCACAACGAGGAGGGCTCGATCGCCGAGACGGTCGAATCCCTCGTCAGCACGCTCGAGCGCGAAGAGATCGAGCACGACGTCCTCGTGATCGACGACTCCAGCCGTGACCGCACCGCTGCAGCGGTGGCCGAGATCACGGCGCGAAAACCGCAGGTGCGCTGCCTCCCATCCCACTACCGGCCTGGGTTCGGCTTCGCGGTTCGCAGCGGCCTCGAGCGCTTCGAGGGCGACGCCGTGGCGATCATGATGGCCGACGGCTCCGACAGCCCCGACGACGTCGTCACCTATTACCGCCTGCTCGAGGAAGGGTACGAGTGCGCCTTCGGCTCCCGCTTCATGCACGGCTCGCGGGTGATCGACTACCCGCGCTCGAAGCTGATCATGAACCGGATCGTCAACTTCGGCATTCGGGTCCTCTTCCGCCACGGCTACAACGACACCACCAACGCCTTCAAGGCCTACCGGCGAGAGGTGATCGAAGCGGTCCAGCCGCTCCTCTCCCACCACTTCAACCTCACCGTCGAGCTGCCACTGAAGGCGGTGGTGCGGGGCTACAGCTACGGGATCGTGCCGATCTCCTGGTCCAATCGCAAGGCCGGCGTCTCGAAGCTGGCGCTGAACGAGATGGGCAGCCGCTACCTATTCATCGTCCTCTACGTCTTCCTCGAGCACCATCTCAGCCGCGGCGACTACCGCCGCGACGACGACCAGCCGCCGCCGCGCAAACGCGGGATCTGGCGTGCGGGCAAGCTCGAGCGCAAGGGCCGCGCCCTCTCCCGCGACTAGAGCTGTCTTTGAAAGTGCTCGACAGGCTCGAGAGGATCCCGCGCCGCTGGCTGCTGGTCGCCTATGCGATCGGCCTGGTCCTGCTCACGGCGGCGCTGGGATGGATCGCCTACCGGGCGATGTTCGGCAGCTTCGACGTTCCCGACGACGATGGCTACGTGCTGATGTCCCTGCGCAAGTTCTACGGCGGGGAAGCGCTCTACACGGACGTGTACAGCCAGTACGGCCCCGGCATCTTCGTCCTCGTCGGCGGCCTCCTGCGTGGAGCCGGGGTGGCGTTGACGAACGACGGAGCGCGCGACTACAACCTCTTCCTCTGGCTCGGCTCGACGCTGCTCTCGGGCCTCGCGATCCTGCGGCTGACGCGGCGTTTCTCGGTGGCGGCAGTCGGCACTGTCCTTGCCTTCCTCGTCCTCAAAGCGGACGCCAACGAGCCGTTGCACCCGGGCGCCACGATCGGCTTCCTGCTCGTCGCGATGGTGGCGGCGGCCGTGTTCCTGCTGCCGGGCCGCCCGCGAGCGGCGCTGGCGCTGCTCGGCGCCCTGGCCGCGGCGCTCTTCTCGGTCAAGGTCAACGTCGGCGTCTTCGCCCTGATCTCGGTCGCCTTTGCAGCGGTTGCGACCGTCCCGGCGCTGCGGCGAGTGACGCCGCTGAGGGCGGCGGTGACGATCGCCTTCGTCGCCATCCCCTTCGTTCTGCTCTCCGAACATCTTGGAGACGCCGACACCATGCGGTTTGCCGTGGTGGTGGCCGCCGGCGCCGCGGGAGTCGCCTTGATCTCCACCCGTTTGCCGACGGCACGGGTGCCGGACCTCGGCGCCGTGGCTTGGGGGGTCGGCGGGGCCGTCGCGGTGCTCGTGCTCGTCACCGTGGTGCCGCTGCTGACCGGCACCAGCCCCAAGCACCTGATCGAAGGATGGTTCCTGCGCCCGTCTGAAACGCCGGGGATCCAGTGGGTGCGCCTTCCCGTCGACCAGTGGATGTGGGTCTGGGCGGCGGCGTGCCTGGGGGCGGCGATCGCGACTCACACCGCCCTGGCAGGATCCGCTCGGGGCTCTGCCGAACCGCGGCCGAGGGTGGTTTTCGGCATCGGTCGCACCCTCGTTGGCTTGCTGATCTGGGTCTCGCTAGCCGGGCCCGTTTTTTCGCTGCCGATCGAACTCACCCAGCCGATGGTCGTCGGGGCGCCCCTGCTCTGGGTGGCGATGCTCGATCCGAGGGGGGCCTCGCCCGAGAACGCCTTTCTCCGCGTCCTCATCCCGGCACTGGCGGCGCTGCAGTTCCTGCATGCCTATCCGGTGCCAGGCAGCCAGCTTTCCTGGAGCTCACTGCTGCTGGTCTTCGTCGGGGCGGTCTGCATCGCCGACGGCATCGAGGAGATCGGCCTGGCGGGCCTAGGCAGCCAGTTCCGTGGTTCCTTTGTCCGCCCAGACAGGACAAAGGAACCACGGAACGCGATCGGCTTCCGCCTCTGGCCGGCGCTGGCGACGATTCCGGTCCTCGTCTTCGGGCTCTGGCTCTGCCTGAAGCCCCTCCGCGGCGAGGCGCGGCAAGCCCGTGCCGTCTACAACGCCGGCGTCGAACTCGACCTTCCCGGCGCCCGCGAGATGCGCGTCCCCGAACCGCAAGCACTGCAGCTGGAGCAACTGACGGCGGGGATCCAGGCCCACTGCGAGACGTTCATGACGCTCCCGGGGATGAACAGCCTCAACATCTTCGCCGGCCAGGAGCCGCCGGCCGAGCTA
>DASSNA010000090.1:0-7241 GCA_035688445.1 Solirubrobacterales bacterium
GCGACGAGCTCTTCGCGGTCGCCCGCGAGGCGGGGGTGCAGCTGCGCTTCGAGGCGGCGGTGGCGGCGGTGATCCCGATCGTCCGCACGATCCAGGAGGGCTTCGGCGTCACCGAGATCTCGAAGGTGTTCGGGATCGTCAACGGCACCACCAACTTCATCCTCAGCGAGATGGCGGCGAGCGGGGCCGGCTACGACGAGGTGCTGGCGCGGGCGCAGGAGCTCGGCTACGCCGAGGCCGACCCCTCCGACGACGTCAGCGGCGCCGACGCGGCGGCGAAGATGGCGATCCTCGCCCGCCTCGCCTTTCACACCCCGGTCACCCTCTCCGAGGTCACCTACGAGGGGATCGAGCAGGTCCAGCCCGACGACCTCGCCTACGCGAAGGAGCTCGGCCTCTCGCTGAAGCTGCTCGGCGTCGCCGAACGCCGCGACGGCGGCATCAGCGTCCGCGTCTTTCCCTGCTTCCTCTACCCCGGCCACCCGCTGGCGCCGATCGAGGGGCCGTTCAACGCGGTCATGGTCGAGGCGCCGGCGATCACCGAGGTGACGATGTCGGGGCCGGGAGCGGGAGGCGTGCAGACCGCCTCGGCGGTGCTCGGCGACGTCGTCTCGATCCTCGCCGGCGACGCGCCCGTGCACGAGACCCGGGTCGAGCTGCCGATCGTCCACGACGTCACCTCCTCCTTCTACCTCTACCTCGAGGTGGCCGACGAGCCCGGGGTGCTGGCGCGGATCGCGACCGTGCTCGGCGACCATGAGGTCTCGGTCAAGAGCGTGGTCCAGCGCGGGGCCGGCGAAGAGGCGCGGCTGGTGATGGTGATCCACGAGTGCCTCGAGTCCCGCTTCGCCGAGGCGGTCGAGGCGCTGAGCGGCCTCGACGAGCTGCGCGCGCCGCCACGGTCGATCCGCGTGATCGAGGAGGAGTACTAGTGCAGGCCCCTGCAAATCTGCGCATCTCGGGGTCCTCAGTCGCTCGGCTCGGGTCACGCACTAACAAGTGCACTCCCCTCCCCTCGCTCCCTGCGTCCCCCGACCTGCTTGATTTTCGGAGCCTGCACGGCCGTGGCTAAGGGACTCATCGACCGCTACCGCGACCGCCTCTCGCTCGAGCCCGGTGATCCGGTCGTCACCCTCAACGAGGGCTCGACGCCGCTGATCGAGGCGCCCCGGCTCTCGGAGCGGATCGGCGCCCGCGCCTACTTCAAGTTCGAGGGCCTGAACCCGACCGGCTCCTTCAAGGACCGGGGGATGACCGTGGCCGTATCGCGGGCGAAGGGGCGCGGGGCGGAGGCGGTGATCTGCGCCTCGACCGGCAACACCGCCGCCAGCGCGGCGGCCTACGCGGCGCGGGCGGGCCTGCGGGGGGCGGTGATCGTCCCCGAGGGCAAGATCGCGATCGGCAAGCTCGCACAGGCGCTGATGCACGGGGCGCGGGTCGTCGCCCTGCAGGGGAACTTCGACGACGCCCTGCGGATCGTCCGCGAGCTCTCGCAAAAGCACCCGATCGAGCTCGTCAACTCGGTCAACCCGCACCGGATCGAAGGCCAGAAGACCGCCGCCTTCGAGGTGGTCGAGGACCTGGGGGAGATGCCCGGGGCGCTGGCGATCCCGGTCGGCAACGCGGGGAACGTGACCGCTTACTGGCGCGGATTCACCGAGTTGGCCGACTCGGTAGAGCACGTCATTCGTAATGACGGGGTCCCCGGACCGGTCCTCTACGGCTTCCAGGCCGAGGGCGCGGCGCCGCTGGTGCGGGGCGAGCCGGTCGAGAACCCGGAGACGATCGCCTCGGCGATCCGGATCGGCAACCCCGCCCGCTGGGAGGAGGCGATGGCGGCCTTCACCGCCTCCCGCGGCCGCGTCGCCGCCGTCTCCGACGAACAGATCCTCAACGCCTACCGCTGGCTCGCCGACAACGAAGGCGTCTTCTGCGAGCCCGCCAGCGCTGCCTCGGTCGCCGGCCTCCTCGCCCACGGCCTCCCGACCGTCGAGGACACGCCGACCCCGGAGACCGTCGTCTGCGTCCTTACCGGCCACGGCCTCAAGGACCCCGACACCGCCCTCAGCAAAGCCCCCTCGGTGATCAACTGCGACAACGACCTCAGCGCCGTCGAGCGCGCGGTGTTCGACTGAGGCCGTCGTGACTGCGCGCCGGCGACTAGTCCGCGTTCCCGCCTCTTCGGCCAACCTCGGGCCTGGCTACGACGCGATGGCGGCGGCGATGGCGATGTTCCTCGAGCTCGAAGTGGAGGAGGCGGGGGAGTTCTCCTTCGAGCCGGGCGGGCTGGAGGTCTCGACCGGGCGCGACAACTTGATCGTGCGGGCGTTCGAGAGCCTGAAACCGGCCGACGGGATCGCCTTCCGGCTGCGCAGCGAGATCCCGCTGGCGCGGGGGTTGGGATCGAGCGCGGCGGCGATCGTTGCTGGGCTTGCCGCCGCCGACCACCTCTACGAGCTGGCGCTGACGAAAGAGGAACTGCTGGCGCGGGCGACGGAGATCGAGGGGCACCCCGATAACGTCGCCGCGGCGATCTACGGAGGGTTCGTCGTTTGTGGCACCGGGGCCGATGACGCTCCGACCGCCGCCCGCTTCGACCCGCCCGAGGGGCTGGAGGGGATCGTCGTGATCCCGCCCGATGAGGTCTCGACCGAGCGCGCCCGCGAGGCGATCCCGGCCGAAGTGCCGCTCACCGACGCCGTCGCCAACGTCTCCGCGGCGGCGACGCTGGTGCTGGGGCTGCGCAGCGCCGACCTCGACCTGGTGGCCCGCGGACTCACCGACAGCATCCACCAGCCGCGCCGCCGCGACCTCTATCCGCGCTCGATGGAGATCGTCGACGCGGCGCGGGAGTTGGGGGCGCTGGGGGCGACGATCTCCGGCGCCGGCCCGACCGTCCTGGTCTGGACCACCTGGCAGGACGCCGGCAACGTCGCCGCCGCCCTGGACGAGCGCTGCGCCGGCTGGGCCGAGGTGAAGCGCCTGCCGTTCAGCCCTCTCGGCGCCGACGTCCCCGAGCTCTGATGCGCTGATGGACTGGGTGGTGCGGATTGGCCTGATCGAGTTGGCGCTAGGCGGCCTGCTCGGCTGGGCGATGGTGATTCGCGAGGAGCAACCGGGTTGGCTGCGGAGGATCGGCGTCGTCGCCCCGGCGCGAATCCGCCAGGTCCACCTCGACTACGTGATGATGGGTCTGATCCTGATCGGGGTCGGGCTCGCCGTCCCGGACCTGCGGACGGCGGTGGCGATCTACCTCGTCTTCGGCACCTTCGTCAACCCCTTCCTCTTCGTCCCGCTCGCCTTCGACCCGGAGGTGGAGAAGCGGCTCTGGTACCGCGCGCTCGCGGTGATTTCGTTCCTCGGCGTCAGCGGCGGACTGGTGGTCGCCGCCGTCGTCGGTCCCGGATAGGCTCGCGCCATGCCGAAGCCGAAGCTGTTCCTTCCCGCCCTGGTACTCGCCGCGCTGCTCGCCTTTCCCGTCGCCGCCCAGGCGACGCTGAGCTTCACGCGCAACCCGTTCCACCCCGCCGTCTTCGCCGCCAACGACGACGGCTCCGGCGCGCACAAGATCGGCGACGGCAGCAGCCCACGCGTCTCGCCCGACGGCCTCTCGGTGGCGTTCCTGCACGAAGGCGCCAAGAACGCGCAGGAACTGCAGGTAGCCCTCGCCGCGGGTGGTCCGGCGCGGACGCTGATGGTCAACTTCCGTGAACCCTTTTACCTCGAGTGGTCGCCGGACTCCTCGACGATCGCGGCGCTGAAGGGGTCGGAACTCGGCAAGCGCAAGCTGGTGCTGATCGACGTCCTCACTGGCGCCCAGCGCGTCGTGGCTCAGGGTTTCTTCAGCGGCTTCAGCTTCGCTCCCTTGCCTACCGACATCGAATCCCCATTCGAAGAACTGGTCTACGCCAAAGCCGGCAAGGAAAAGTTCCCGCCGCGCAGCGACCTCTTCCGCGTCCAGTTCCTTCCCCCCGGCGCCGTCAGCGTCGCCGCTGAAAAAACGATCCGCCTGACCAGCGACCACCGCTCCTCCTATCCGCTCTGGGGACCGCAGAAGATCGTCTTTGCCAAGGACGTCGAAGCGAAGAAGCGCAAATACGGCCCGAAGAACGAGCTCTATCTGATTAGCTCGAACGGCAAGGGCCTCAAGCGACTCACCCACACCAACGTGCCGCCGCTGCTTCAGGGCCTCTTCCCGACCGACTGGTCGGCGAACGGCAAACGCCTCCTCGCCGAGTTCGAGGGCCAGGACGTGAGCTTCGCGGTGGGAGTAAATCCAAGGACCGGCGCCCAGAAGTTGCTCGACAAGGACGGCGAGCAGGGCTTCGTCGGCACCGCCATCTCCAACGACGGCAAGTCGGTGCTCGGCTACACCGGCGGCTTCGACCCCAGCTTCAAGCACAACGTGGTCAGCATTCCCTACGGCGGCGGCAAGCCCACGGTGCTCGCCAAGAACGCCTCCGAACCGAGCTGGAGCCGGTAGCGATGTCGAGTTTGTCTACCTATAGGCCACAAACTCGACACGCCTAATCCAGCAGCCCCACCTGGCGCAGGATCGAGACGCTGTCGGAGTAGACGTCCTTGCGTTTGACGAGGCCGTCCTCGAAGGGGATCACGTCGAGGCCGTCCCACTCGACGCGCTGGCCGGTCGGCTCAGCGACGAGATCGCCGCGGCGCATCGTGTTGACGTGGGTGGCGGCGGCGGTCCATTCCTGCACGACCAGCCCCTCGCGGACGTAGAGGCGCCGCGTGGTGAAGGCGATGTCGGGCCAGGTCTCGAAGATCGAGCCGATGTGGGCTCGCGCCTCCTCACCTTCGGCCGACTCGCCCGCGGTGTGGTTCTCGAAGACCATGTCAGGCGCGTGCATCGCCATGATCGCGTCGAGGTCGTGGGCGTTCCAGGCGGCGTTGTAGCGGTCGATCGCCTCCCGCAGTGCCTCGGCTGAGTCCTTCGCATCCATCCCACCAATCCTCTCCCGAACTGCATCAAATTTCCAGTCTCCTGGGCCGGAAATTTGATGCAGTTCGGATGGTGGGGCGTTAGGGTCGGTCCATGGCCAACTACACGATCAAGCACGGGGACGAATTCGAGCGGATGGAGGGGTCGGGCGACTCAACCTGGCTGCTCGCTCGCAAAGCCTGCGGCACCGCCGCCTTCGGCTACAACCTGGTCGAGATCGGCCCCGGGGGGCAGATCCCCGAACACGACGAGGCCCAGAGCGGGCAGGTCGAGCTCTACGTGATCCTCGAGGGGGAGGCGATCCTGCGCCTCGACGGCGAGGACCATCCCGCTCCCGCCGGCACCTTCGCCTCGATCGAGCCCGCTGCCACCCGCACCATCCTCAACCGCTCCGAGGCCAAGGTGACGGCGCTGCTGATCGGGGTCGAGCCAGACGGCGGCTACGAACCGATGTCCTGGGCCTGAGCCCGCCGAATTCCCGCATATAGCAGGAAAAACGCATTGAAATCGGGGCCGATTTGACCCCCGCGCCTATAATTCTCGGACTCGTCAACCCCGTCGCGCGCCCGCTCGAAGAAGGCGTGGAACCCGGGAGGTCAAATTGAAGAGCCAGTCCGATCGCGGCGCTCAGCAGGTAGAGCGCTATTCACCAGAGCGCCCTTATCGCCCCCTCGTCTCGCCCCCGAGTGTCGAGGACAAAGACGCGTGCGCCATCTACGCCTCGGTCCGCAAGGACGCGACGCCTAGCCATGAGCCGATCGAACTCGCGATTCCCGCCCTGCAGAAGATGCTCCACCGCGCCGGCAACGTCGACGGCGAGGGGGACGGCTGCGGCCTCCTGGTCGACATCCCGCGCAAGATCTGGGCCGAGGAGGTCCGCACCGGTGGCCACGATCCCTCGCTGGCGACCGACGACGCCTTCGCCGTAGCCCACGTCTTCATCGAGCGCTCCCAGAACGAAGAGCAGGTCAAGCACGACGCCCGCGAGTTGCTCGCCGCGGGCGGCTTCCGCATCCTCGCCGAGCGGGTCGGCGTCGTGAACTCGCCGGCGCTCGGCCCGACCGCGCGCGAGGAGGAGCCGATCTTCTGGCAGATCGCCGGCCTCGTCGCCGACGCCGGGACCCGCGACCACGTCCTCTTCGACCTGATGATCGCGCTGGAGCAGGAGCTCGACGTCCACGTTCCCTCCTTCTCCGCCACCACCTGCGTCTACAAGGTGATGGGCGCGCCGAAGGTGCTCGGCGAGTACTACCCGGACCTGCTCGACCCGCGCTTCGAGACGATCGGCTGCTTCGGCCACAACCGCTACTCGACCAACACCTGGCCCTCCTTCAAGAGAGTGCAGCCGTTCTCGGTGCTCGGCCACAACGGCGAGATCAACACGATCCAGCAGCTGCGTCAGGAGGCGAAGATGCTGGCGGTCCCGATCCAGCCCGGCTCCTCCGACTCGCAGGACCTCAACCGCACGATCGACACCCTGGTCAGCCGCGAGGCTTTCAGCCTCGCCGAGGCGATGGAGATGGTGGTGCCGCCGATCGTCCACGAGATCCGCCGCCTCCCCGAGGACCTGCACGCCTTCTACCTCTACTTGCACCAGACGATGGGCCCGTTCGCGCAGGGGCCGGTGGCGCTGATCGCCCGCCACGCCGACGAGTGCGTCTTCTCCGCCGACGCGATGGGCCTGCGGCCGCTCTGGCAGGTGGAGACCGAAGACGACTTCGTCTTCAGCTCTGAGCCGGGCGTCGTCTCGGTCGCGAAGATGTGCTCGGAGCCGAAGCCGCTCGCCCCGGGCGAGAAGGCGCTGGTGCTGATCGACCGCGCCGCGCGCGCCTCCTCGCTGCACCCGCACGACGAGATGCTGCGGATCGTCCGCGACCGTTGGCTGGTGCGAAACGGTGCCGAGGCGGTCGCCGGCTACGACCGCGCCCTGGAGACCGGCGGCCCGCTCGAGGGCCAGGACGTCCCCGGCTACTCCGACGCCGGCCCCGAGGAGCCGGTCAAGGTCTCCGACCGCGTGCTCGCCGGCTTCGGCTGGCAGCGCGACGACGTCAAACTGGTCCAGCAGATGGCCTCGAACGGGGCTGAGCCGGTCGGCTCGCTCGGCTACGACGGCCCGCTGGCGGCGCTCTCGCCCGAGCGGCAGAACCTCGCCGACTACTTCAAGGAGACGGTCGCCGTCGTCACCAACCCGGCGATCGACCGCGAACGCGAGATGGAGCACTTCTCGACCCGCGCCCTGTTCGGCCGGCGGCCCTCGCTCGACAATGCCGGCGCCGACACC
>DASSNA010000119.1:0-3910 GCA_035688445.1 Solirubrobacterales bacterium
CTCCCCGGCGTCTCGATCGCGGGTCCTCTGGGCTCCTAGCGCAGAGCTTCCTATGCCCGTCGACGAATACGGGTGAGTTAGTCGGCTTACTGCTTCGGAAGCCCATCGACTTCACGGCGGTAGGTACCCCCGCAGCCCAGGAACATCTTCCAGGCGGGGCCGAAGCCGAAGGTCTTTCCACTGTTGGTGGTTTCGTAGCCGGGGGGACTGCGGTCGAGCCGGCCCGCTCGCAACTGCTTGGTGATGCCCTTGTAGTTCGAGAACCAGGGGGACTTGGTCTTGCGGACGATCGGCCAGGTGGCGGATTGGGCCATCGCTTCGACCGCCTGCTCCGCGCCGGCTTCGTTGCCGGCCGCGCGGGCGGCGATCCAGCTCTCCACCCAGCCGCAGGCGACCGCGTTGGCGACCTTCACGGCGAGCGTGGAGCGATTGGCGATCGAGCTTTCGCTTTGCAGCGCGTTGGGGTCGAAGCCGGGCGGAAGCGGGATCCCCTGCAGCATCTTTTCCACCGTCTCCGAATGCGCCTGCGGGCGCACGGTGCTCGGCGGCATTGCGCTGAGCCAGGCATCGACGCTGACCGGCCGCAGCGAATGCAGGATCTGCTCGTAGGCGCCTTTGCCGCCGAGCCGCCCGCGGACCTCGATGAAGACCTTGCCCTGCGGCGAGAGCATCGTCGCGTATTCCTCCCGTCCGTAGTCGACCGTGGTCGCGCGCTGCCCGAGCAGGGTCCCATGCTCTGGAGGGCCGACGTTGGCCCGATCGCGCAGGTAGTCCCCGTAGAGCCGCGCCGGATACCAGTGGAGTTCGAAGCGGTGGCTGCTGTCGCTGAAGGTCAGTTCGCCGTTTTCTGGTTCGAATTCGTCAGCGCGGACGATCTTCCAGCCGGGCTCGGTGACGAGCAGGCGGGGGTTGGCGGCCGCGACCCGGACTGCCGCGGCGGCGAATTCGGGGTGCCCGTTCCCGGCGCCGCCGAGCCAGCCGCCGACGACGAGCACCATGGCGACCACGGCGATGGCGGCGACCCCGAGGGCGAGCGTGGTTCGGCGATGCCGCCTCCCGAAGCCGGCTCGCTCGCCGCTCGCTCCCCGCTCCTGGGCGACGCGATCCCCAGCCGGTATCGGCTCGGACGGCGCGTGCCCGAGCGCCACCGCCTGCGTCAATGCCCGCTCCAGCTCTGCCGCGCCGACCCCGGCCCCCAGCTCGGTGGCTGGGGCAGGGTTGGCCGCCGCCATCGCGGCGAGCGGATCGATCCTCTGGCGCTTACGTTTCAACTTGCCTCCTGGGCGGGTTCTGATGCCCGGTTCGGGTCTTCATCCGGTGAGTGTCCGGTTGCCTCGAGATGTTTCGCCAGCGCTCGCCGCGCCCGGTGGAGGCGAACGCGGAACGCCGCCCCGGAGCAGCCGAGGACGCTCGCCGCCTCGCGCGTGTCGAGGCCGTCCCAGGCAACCAGGCGCAGCACCTCGCGCTCGCCCTCGCTCAAGCGCTGGAAGGCGCGCGAGAAGGCGTCGCGGCGGTGCAGTGCGTCGATCGGTTCCAGCTCATCCGCTCGCGATCTTGCCTCGTGCTCGAGCCGGTCGTCCAGCCGGCGGCGACGCTGGCCTGAGCGCCGCTGGTTGGCGATGACCCGCAGGGCGATCGCGTAGAGCCAGGGCAGGGGCAGCTCGGGGATCAGGTCGCGGCGACGCCAGGCGACGGCGAAGGTCTCGGCTGCCGCGTCTTCGGCTGCCGCCCGGTCCGGCAGGCGGCGAACCGCGAAGGCGAGAACCGCGGCGTAGTTGTCGCGAAAGCAGGTCTCGAAGCCACGATCGGTTTCCGTCGCGGTTCGAGCCTGATCGCCAACCGGGGGCATCTGGGGGTAGATGTCCGCCACCATGACGGTTGTTACCCAGCTGAGGTCAGCGGGGGAGGGGGTGGCCTTACTGCGTCGCGCTGCTGCCGCTGAGCCCTGGGTGGACGCCGTCGCCGAGGGCCTGTTTGTCGACGATCTGGCGCAGCAGCTGGGTCAGCAGTTTGCGATCCGCGGCACTCATCCCCCGGGTCAGGTCCGTCTCGTGCTGCTTGGCGACCTTGCGGCCGCGGGCGAGTAGGTCGCGGCCCTTGTCAGTTAGGTAGAGGGCGCGGATGCGGCGGTCGCTTGGGTGAGGGCGGCGCTCGACCAGGCCCTCGTGCTCGAGCTCATCGACCAGCGCCACCATGCGGCTCGCCGGCACGTCGACTGCCTGCCCGATCGCCTGCTGCGACTGGCCCTCGGCGGCGTCGACTAGGTTGAGGACCCGGAACAGCGGCGGCTGCAGGCCGACCGCGGCGATCCGTTCGGCGAACTGCTTGGAGGCGTGGATTCCCACCTGCGAGAGCAGGAAGGCGAGCGTCAAAGGCGCCCGGTCCCCCTCGATCCGTTGGCTTCCCATGGCGAGGGAACTTTACCTGGTCGTTTGTGGTAAGAATCGTTTACGTCTTGAACCTTTCCACTTGTAAAGAATCTTCACCAGAAGGGACCAGTCCATGACGCGCCGTCTCGCCCGCCTCGCCGACATCTCCTACCGCTACCGCGGCCGCATGGTCATCGCCTGGATCGTCGCCGCCGTCGTCCTAATCGGGCTCGGCTCCTCCTTCAAGGGGGACTACCACGCCGACTACAACACCCCGGGCTCGGAGTCGAAGGCGGCCAGCGACCTGACCGAACGGGAATTCGGCGGCTACTCGGGGCAGGAAATCTACGTCGTCTGGAAAGACCCGAAGGGGGCAATGAGCCCGGCCGCGAAGAGGCAGATGAACGCCTTCTTCGCCGAAGCCGAAGCGGTGAAAAACGTCGAGAAGCGGGCGCCGGTGCGCGTCTCCAAGGACGGCGCGATCGCGACCACCACCTTGCCGTTGACCGTCCCCGGCTGGGAGGTAAAGAAAAAGCAGGGCGAAGAACTGATCGACGCCGCTGAAGCCAACAGCGGCAGCGTGCTCGAGATCAAGCTCGGCGGCGAACCGATCCTGATCGCCCAGGAATCGACCAGCCCGGAGGGCCTTGGCTTCCTCGCCGCCGCGATCGTGCTGCTGATCGCCTTCGGCTCCCTCGTCGCCGCCGGCCTGCCGCTGGCGATCGCCCTGCTCGGGCTCGGCATCTCCTCCGGCGGCCTGATCGTTCTGCTCGCCAACGTGATTGACGTGCCCAACTGGACCAACGCTGTCTCCGGCCTTATCGGGATCGGCGTCGGCATCGACTACGCGCTGCTGGTGCTGACCCGCTTCCGCACGTCGATGAAGTCCGGCAAGGACCGCCACGACGCCGTCGTTGAGGCCGTCACCACGGCGGGCCGCAGCGTGCTCGTCGCCGGCAGCACCGTGGTGATCGCGATCCTCGGCCTCTTCCTCACCGGCCTCCCCTACATGTACGGGGTGGCGATCTCGGCCTCGCTGGCGGTGCTGGTGGTGATGATCGCCTCGATCACGCTGCTGCCGGCGCTGCTCTCCTACCTCGGCCCCAACGTCGACCGGCTGCGGATCCCCATCCTCGGTCGCCGGCTCGACCGGCCCGAAAGCGACGGCGAATCGCCGGCGGCGCGCTGGAGCCACGCTGTGCAGCGGCGCCCGTGGACGGCTGTGATCGTCGCCACCGCGATCCTGCTCGCCCTCGCCGCCCCGGCGCTGGGCATGCGGCTCGGCTTCCCCGACGCCGGCAACGACAAAAAGGGGACGATGACGCGCGAAGCCTACGACCTAATCAGCGAGGGCTTCGGCCCCGGTGCCAACGGCCCGCTCGTGATCGCAGCCGAACTGCCCAACCCGGGCGCGAAGGCCGACATCAACCGCCTGGTCTCGCAGCTGCGCGAAGAACCGGGGGTGGCCTACGTGCCCGCACCCCGCTTCAACTCCGGGCCCAGCGCCGCGATCATCACCGTGATCCCGACCACCTCGCCGC
>DASSNA010000136.1:0-3640 GCA_035688445.1 Solirubrobacterales bacterium
CTTTCGCCCCACCTGGAAGCGAGTGCAAGTGCAAGAGCAAGAGAATGAACTGACGAGGAACGACATGGCCAAACCATCCACACAGAACCAGGTAGAGAAGGGCAGCGCGGTCGAGGCCCTCGACATCCGCGCGCTCAAGGAGATGAGCATCTCCCAGCTCACCCAGATCGGCAAGGACCTGGGCGTCGAGGGCGCTACCGGCATGCGCAAGCAGGAGCTGATCTTCAAGGTCCTCCAGGCGCAGACCGAGAAGAGCGGCCTGATCTTCGCCGAGGGGGTGCTCGAGTGCCTGCCGGACGGCTTCGGCTTCCTGCGCGCCCCGGAGTACAACTATCTCCCCGGCCCGGACGACATCTACGTCTCCCCGAGCCAGATCCGGCGCTTCGACCTGCGCACCGGCGACACCATCTCCGGCCAGGTGCGGCAGCCGAAGGAGGGCGAGCGCTACTTCGCCCTGATCAAGGTCGAGGCGGTGAACTTCGAGCACCCCGAGGTCGCCCGCAACAAGATCTTCTTCGACAACCTGACGCCGCTCTATCCGCAGGAGCGCATCAAGCTCGAGGTCGCCGGCGACATGGCGTCGCGGGTGATGGATCTGGCGACGCCGATGGGCAAGGGGCAGCGTGCCTTGATCGTGGCGCCGCCGCGCACCGGCAAGACCATGCTCCTCCAGTCGATCGCCCACTCGCTCGAGAAGAACCACCCCGAGGTGATCCTGATCGTGCTGCTGATCGACGAGCGGCCGGAAGAGGTGACCGACATGCAGCGCTCGGTCCAGGGCGAGGTGGTCTCCTCGACCTTCGACGAGCCGGCGACCCGCCACGTGCAGGTGGCCGAGATGGTGATCGAGAAGGCGAAGCGCCTGGTCGAGCACAAGAAGGACGTGGTGATCCTGCTCGACTCGATCACCCGTCTCGCGCGCGCCTACAACACCGTGCAGCCGCCGTCGGGCAAGGTGCTTTCAGGCGGTATCGACGCCAACGCCCTGCACCGGCCGAAGCGCTTCTTCGGCGCCGCCCGCAACATCGAGGAGGGAGGGTCGCTCACCATCATCGCCACCGCCCTGGTCGACACCGGCAGCCGCATGGACGACGTGATCTTCGAGGAGTTCAAGGGCACCGGCAACTGTGAGATCCACCTCGACCGCAAGCTGGTCGACAAGCGCGTCTTCCCGGCGATCGACATCAACAAGTCGGGCACCCGGAAAGAGGAGCTGCTGATGCCGGAGAGCGAGCTGCACCGCGTCTGGGTGCTGCGCAAGGTGCTCAACCCGTTGTCCACCGTGGAGAGCATGGAGCTGCTACTCGACAAGCTGTCCAAGGCGAAGTCCAACCAGGACTTCCTGAACGCGATGTCCAAGTAGGGGAGACCTTGCCCAAGCTGCGCGTCGGCATCGTCAACTTCCTGAACAGCAAGCCGCTGGCGTGGGGGTTCCTGAAGGGTCACCACGCGGACCTCTTCGCGCCCAGCTACCATCCGCCGGCGATGGTGGCCCGCATGCTGGGTCAGGGGAATCTCGACGTCGGCCTGATCCCGTCGATCGAGGTGCAGCGCATTCCGCAGCTGCGGGTGCTGCCCGACCTCTGCGTCGGCGCCCGCCATGAGGTGCGCAGCGTCCTCTTGATCTCCCGCTGTCCCCCGGAGGAGATCCGCAAAGTCGCCCTCGACCAGAACAGCCGGACCTCGGTCGCCCTGCTGCGCATCCTGCTGCGTGAGCGTTGGGGGGTGGTCGACGCCGAGTACCTGCACGAGCGGCCCGACGCCGAGCGGATGCTCGCCGAGGCGGACGCCGCGCTGCTGATCGGCGACCCGGCGCTCAAGGTCGACCGCGCGAAGTACCTGGTCCACGATCTCGCCGGCGAGTGGCACGCCTTGACCGGGCTGCCCTTCGTCTTCGCCGTCTGGGCGGTGCGTCCCGAGGTGGACCTCCCCGATCTCCCCTTCTACTTCAAGAGCAGCCTGCGCTACGGGCTCTCCTCGCTCGACACGCTGGTGCGCGAGTCGGCCGCCGAGCTCGGTCTCGAGAGCTCGGAGGTGCGCGAGTACCTGACCGAGAACCTCGCCTTCTTCATGCGCCAGGACGAGGTCGCCGGCCTCGAGGAGTTCTACCGCCGCGCCCACGCGCACGGTCTGATCCTCGAGCCCAGGCCGATCGAGTGGTGGGAGTAGCGGCGGTACGTTTGAAGATTATGTCGAGACTGGCCGCGTTCCTGCTCGCCCTGCCGCTGCTCTGCGCCTGCACCTCCACGGCCCAGGTCCGGGGGACCGGACCGGCGGATCGCCTGATCGATCTCCAGGCCCTCGCCGCCAGCCGGCCGGGGGACCCGATCCGGAATGAGGTGGCCGCGCGGTCGGTCGAGCGCTACCCGGGGTTCACTCTGGGGATCGTCGAGATGTCCGACGACGGCCACGTCAAGGACGAGGTGCAGAAGGAGCAGGTCTTCGCCATGGTGCGCGAGGTCGCCCAGGAGAAGGGGGCGGTCCTCCTCACCTTCGTCCACGGCTGGCACCACGGCGCGGGCGTCTGCGATTCGAACCTCGCCTGCTTCCGCAGCCTGTTGCAGGGGGTGAGCGAGGACCCTGACCGGCTCAACAAGGGGCCGGTCATCGGCGTTTACCTGGGCTGGCGCGGCGACTCGTCCCGGGTCAAGTCGCTCCAGGGGTTGACCTTCTACAACCGCAAGCGGGCGGCGCACCGGATCGGCGAGCGCGCCGGCTCGAAGCTCCTCCTCGAGCTCAGCTACCTGGCCGACGAGATCAACCACGAGCTCGACCAGCGGCGCTCCCCCGGCTTCGTGACCATGGTGACCGCCGGACACAGCTTCGGCGGCGCCCTGGTCTTTTCCGCCGTCAACGACGCCCTGGTCAGCGAGTGGGGCGGGCGGGACGCCGTCGGCCCCGCGGCCGACGCGACCGGGGTCAAGGCGAAGCGCCGTGAGCTGGGCGACCTCGTCCTGCTGCTCAATCCTGCTTTTGAAGCCGACCGTTACCGGCTCTTCGACGCGGACCTGGCGCTGCCCGGCCGCTATGCGCCGCAGTGCCCGGCCCTGGTGACCATCGCCTCCCAGGGGGACGCCGCGGTGGGTGTCGCCTTCCCGCTCGGCCGTTTCCTGTGGCTTCTGTGGCATCCGCTGCGCTGGCGGCACTTCGCGGCCGAGCTCAAAGGTTCCGGGCACTATCCGCCGCAGTGGACCCACCGCCTGGTCTACAGCGGCCCAGCGGACACCACGCGAGAAAAACCGGGGGAGTGCGCCTGCCCGTTCACCTCGCCCGTCGACCTCCGGCAGGTCGAGGCGCGGACCGCCGCGGCGCCCCGGCCCTCGTCCTCCACGGTGGCGGGGGAGGACTGCGCGGCGCTCCGCGCCATGGACGCGATGGAATTGAAGAGCGTGCTTCCCGCCGGGGTCGAGCTCACCGACGTCCGGCCGCGCTGGGACAAGTCTTCGCCCTACCTGGTGATGAGCACGAACGCCGCCCTCATCCCCGACCACAACGACATCTACAACCGGAACTTCGTCAAGTTCCTCGTCACCTATCTGAACCTCTACCTCCAGGGGAAGCCCGACGAGACGCCGGTCCAGCCCCAGTAGCCCGGCACCGGCTCCGTTTGGTCCTGCGGGCCTGCTCCTTCGGGCCGGCG
>DASSNA010000144.1:0-2262 GCA_035688445.1 Solirubrobacterales bacterium
GAGGTCGGCTCCGACGTCCAGGGCATCAAGGCCACCGCCAAGAAGGGCGAGGACGGCAACTGGGAGCTGAACGGCCAGAAGATGTGGGTCACCAACGGCCTCGGCTCCAGCGTCGTCTTCGTGCTGATGAAGACCGACACCCAGGCCGACCCGCCTTACAAGGGGATGACCTGCTTCATCACCGAGAAGGAGGCCTGGCAGGAAACCAACGAGGGCGACTTCAAGGGCCTCGACGTGCCGCCCAAGATCAAGAAGATGGGTTACAAGGGCGTCGAGTCGACCGAGCTCGTCTACGACGGCTACAAGTGCCCGCCCGGGCGGGTCCTCGGCGGCGAGGAGGCCGGGGTCGGCCAGGGCTTCATCCAGATGATGGACGCGCTCGAGGTCGGCCGCGTCAACGTCGCCGCCCGCGGCGTCGGCATCGCCCAGCGGGCGCTCGAGCTCGCCCTCCGCTACAGCCAGGAACGGAAAACCTTCGGTAAGACGATCTCCAACCACCAGGCGATCCAGTTCAAGCTCGCCGACATGGCGACCCAGATCGAGGCCGCCCGCCTTGTCACCCGCAAAGCGGCGCGGATGAAGGACGCCGGCGAGCGCTCTGACCTCGAGGCCGGGATGGCCAAGCTCCTCGCCTCGGAGACCGGCAAGTACTGCGTCGAGGAAAGCTTCCGCATCCACGGCGGCTACGGCTACTCGAAGGAGTACGAGATCGAGCGCCTCTACCGCGACGCGCCGCTGCTGCTGATCGGCGAGGGAACCTCGGAGATCCAGCGCATGGTGATCGGCAAGAAGCTGCTGCAGAGGCACAAGATCTAGATGGAGCGCTCCTAGCGAGATGGCATCGACTTCGGACCTGATCCGCACCGCTGTCGAGCGGTTCCAGGCCGAAGTCCCCGCGCTGCACAATCTGAAGCTGGTCTTCGGGCTGCAGCTGAAAGCCAAACACGACATCCAGCTCTACCGGGTTGAGCTGCCTGGGCTGAAGGTCAGCAAAGACCTGGCCCAGGACGAGCGGGTGCTGGTCGAAATCGACCGCCCCCAGTTCAACGAGCTGGCCGAGAAAGGGACGCTAAAAAGCTACCGCCGGGCGGCCGAGACCGGCCACATCAAGGCGACCGGGGACTCCAACGTAATCAAGCTGATCGTCCAGGTCGTGGAAAAACAAGAGGAACGCGCGCGCCTCAAAAAAGTGCACTAGAGCCGGATCAGGTTGTCCGCTTCGATGTTGCGGGTGATGCCGCGGAAGTCGATGACTAGAGGGGCTTTCGCGACGACAGCCTCGTAGTCCACGTCGGGGTGCGCGGTCACGATGGCGGCTAGGTCGCTACTCGCGAGTGCGTCCTCGAGGGGGACCGAGGTGAGGCCGTGGCCGGGGAGCTCGGGCACGAAGGAGTCGTGGTAGGAGACCTCGGCGCCAAGATCCTGGAGGCGGCCGACGATCTTCAACGCCGGCGATTCGCGGGTGTCGCCGACGCCGCCCTTGTAGCTGACGCCGAGGACGAGGACACGGGACCCGTTGACTGGCTTGCGGGCACCGTTCAGCGCCCGCTCGATCCGTTCCACGCAGAAGCCGGGCTGCGCCTGGTTCACTTTTCCGGCCAGCTCGATGAACTCGGGGTAGAAGTCGAGCTGACGGGCGCGGAAGGCGAGGTAGAAGGGGTCGACCGGTAGGCAGTGGCCGCCCATCCCCGGCCCGGGGTCGAAGCGCATGAAGCCAAAGGGCTTGGTTGAGGCGGCCTCGATCACCTCCCAGACGTCGATCTCGAGCCGGTCGCAGAGCTGGGCGAGCTCGTTCACGAGGGCGATGTTGACCGAGCGGAAGATGTTCTCCAGCAGCTTCGAGAGCTCGGCCGCCTCCGGGCTGGAGAGGACAATGACGGTGTCGCAGATCTCGGCGTAGAGCTCGCGTGCTCGCTCGGTCGAGGCCTCGCTGATGCCGCCGACCAGCTTCGGCGTCGTACGCACCGTGAAGTCGGTACGGCCGGGGTCGATCCGCTCCGGCGAGAAGGCGAGGTGGAAGTCGCTGCCGGCGCTGAGGCCGGAACCCTCGAGGATCGGCAGCAGGCGATCGCGGGTGGTGCCCGGGTAGGTAGTCGACTCCAGCACCACCAGCTGGCCTGAGCGCAGCACCTGCGCCAGCGCCGTCGCCGAGTCAACCAGGTAGGTGAGGTCAGGCTCGCGCGAGTCGCTGAGTGGGGTGGGGACGCAGAGGATC
Organism: Solirubrobacterales bacterium; assembly: GCA_035688445.1. Classification (GTDB taxonomy): domain Bacteria; phylum Actinomycetota; class Thermoleophilia; order Solirubrobacterales; family 70-9; genus VAYN01. Next base: position 2,216 of record DASSNA010000144.1, read on the forward strand.
ACCGCTTCGCAAGCGGCCAGCTCGGCGTAGTCGGTGGTCGCTCGCAG
>DASSNA010000165.1:0-4638 GCA_035688445.1 Solirubrobacterales bacterium
CCTCGACATTGTCGGGGGCGACGGAGCTCATGGCGCTCATCGTACGCCCGGCGAGCGACTTAGCCAAGCGTGTGGGCGAAGCCGCCGTCCCGCAGCGCCTCGTCGCGATCCTCATAGGGGCGCCAGCTCAGAACCTTGCGATCGCGTAGCTCGAAGACCCAGGCCATCTCGTCGACGCTGGCGAGCGAGTCATCCTCGGCCCAGCGCCAGACCCGCCGAATCAGCGCCACCGCCCTGCCGCCGCCGCCCTCGAGCCCTTCCTCATAGAGCTGCTCGAGCTCGATCGTCTGCTGCACCCCGCCGGGCTCTCGGGTTGCCCAAACCCGTGCCCCCTCACGCCCCTTCCGCAGCCCCCGGCTCGCGTGCAATTCGATCTCAGGATCGAGCACCGCCACGAACGCGTCGAGATCACGCTCGTTGAAAGCCCGAATGAACTCGCGAACGGGATCAATCATGGTCCTGAGGGCGTGGGACCAAGCAGGTCGGGGGACGCAGGGAAGTGAGGTGAGGGGAGCGCACTGAAGTGCGTGACCCGAGCCGAACGACCGAGGACCCCGAGATGCGCCGGTCCCACGCCCTCAGGCGCCGTGGCACTTCTTGTACTTTTTTCCAGACCCGCACCAGCAGGGGTCGTTGCGGCCGAGTTTCTCGTGCTCGTCTTTGACCACGGTCTCGACCACCTCACCGTTGCCGGGAGCGGTCGCCCCCGCGGCGGCGACGTCAGACGCGGTTGCGCCGGCGGTAGCGACAACTTCTTTCAACGCCGAGGGCTGATTCTCCAGCGTCCCGCCCGAGTAGGCGAGGTTCGCCGGCCCAGCCTCGCCGTTGCCGGCCGCGGCCGCGCCAACCTGCTCCGGCTGGATTTCGATCTCGGCCCGGAAGACCAGTTTCGAGAACTCGTCCCAGATCGAGTGCATCAGCTCCTGGAACATCCCGTAGCCCTCGTTTTTGTAAGCGACGAGGGGATCGACCTGAGCGAAGCTGCGGAGGTGGATGCCTTCGCGCAGGTAGTCCATATCGAAGAGGTGTTCGCGCCAGCGGTTGTCGATCACCTGCAGCAGAATCGAACGCTCCAGATAGCGCATCAACTCCTCGCCGAGTTGCTCCTCGCGCTCGTCATAGGCGCTCATCACGTCGTCGTCGAGGGCGTCCTTCAGCTGCTCGCGGTCAACCGTCTCCGGCGCCAGGCTCGCGACCTCCATGCCGACCGGCCAGATCTGCCGTAGCTGCGTCTCCAGCTCCTCCAGGTCCCATTCCTCGAGGATGTCGCTGGCGGTGTACTCCTCGACCAGCCGCTCGATCACCCCCTCGATTTCGTCACGGGCGTTCTCGGAGATGTCACGCCCTTCGAGGATCTCGCGGCGGTACCGGTAGACCACCCGCCGCTGCTCGTTCATCACGTCGTCGTACTCGAGCACGCGTTTGCGGATCAGGAAGTTCTGTTCCTCGACCTTCTTCTGGGCGCTCTCGACGGTTTTGGTCAGCATCTTCGCTTCCAGCGGGACTTCCTCGCCGTCCTCGCCCATCGGGCCGAGTTTGTCGAGGATTTTGTAGATGCGATCGCCGGCGAAGAGGCGGATCACGTCGTCTTCGGCGGAGAGGAAGAAACGAGACTCGCCGGGGTCACCCTGGCGGCCGGAACGGCCGCGCAGCTGGTTATCGATGCGGCGTGACTCGTGGCGCTCGGTGCCACAGATGAAGAGGCCGCCGAGCTCGCGCACTTCCTCGGCCTCGGCCTTGCACTGCGGCTCGAGCTCGGCCGTCTTCACGGCCAGCGCCTCCTCGTAGCCCTCGCTCTCGTGGTTGATCCCCTGCTTCTTCAGCTCGTTGATCGCCAGGTGCTCGGGGTCACCGCCGAGCTTGATGTCGACGCCGCGGCCGGCCATGTTGGTGGCGATCATCACCGCGTTCTTGCGGCCCGCTTGGGCGATCAGCTCGCCCTCTCGTTCGGCGTGCTCGGGCTTGGCGTTGAGGACCGCGTGTTCGATCCCCTGCCGCTTCAGCGCCTCAGAGATCATCTCCGAGACCTCGACCGAGACGGTGCCGACGAGGACCGGCTGACCCTTCTCGTGGCGGCTAACGATTTCCTCGATCACGGCCTCCCACTTGCCATCTTTGGTTTTGAAGATCTGGTCGTTCTGGTCGAGCCGGACCATCGGCATGTTGGTGGGGATCTCCACCACCGGCATCTCGTAGATCTTCATGAACTCGGTCGCCTCGGTGAGGGCGGTGCCGGTCATGCCCGAGAGCTTGTCGTAGAGGCGGAAGTAGTTCTGAAGGGTGATCGTCGCCAGGGTCTGGTTCTCCTCGCGGATCGCCACGCCCTCTTTCGCCTCGACCGCCTGGTGCAGGCCTTCCGACCAGCGCCGGCCCTCGAGGATGCGGCCGGTGAACTCGTCGATAATCATCACCTGGCCGTCGATCACGGCGTAGTCGTCGTCCTTGCGGTAGAGCGACTCCGCCTTCAGCGCCTGGACGAGGTGGTTGACGAGGCTGCCGTGCTCGCCGAGGTAGAGGTTGTCGACGCCGACGAATTCCTCGGTTTTCTTCACCCCGCGCTCGGTCGGCGCCACCGTCTTGTGCTTCTCGTCGTACTCGTAGTCGTAGTCGACCTCGGAGGTGTCCTTGTTTTCGCCCAGCGATTTCAGTTTCTCTTTGGCCGGCACCCCGACCAGCTGTTTGGCGAGGCGAGCGAAGGTGTAGTAGGTCTGGGCCGCCTGTTCGGGCTGGCCGGAGATAATCAGCGGCGTCCGCGCCTCGTCGATGAGGATGTTGTCGACCTCGTCCACGACTGCGAAGTGATGGCCGCGCTGGACGCAGTGCTCGAGCGCGTTGGCCATGTTGTCGCGCAGGTAGTCGAAGCCGAACTCGGAGTTGGTCCCGTAGGTGACGTCCATCGCGTATTTGCGCTGGCGGGCGTCGTGGTCGTCGGGGTCCTGGAGGGCGGAGACGCTGACACCGAGGGCGTCGTAGATCGGTTTCATCCATTCCGCGTCGCGGCGGGCAAGGTAGTCGTTGACGGTGACGACGTGGACGCTGTCGCCGGCCAGCGTGTTGAGGAAGACAGCCAGGGTCGCGGTCAGGGTCTTCCCCTCGCCGGTCCTCATCTCGGCGATGCCGCCGTCGTGAAGGACCATGCCGCCGATCAGCTGCACGTCGTAGTGGCGCTGGCCGATCGTGCGCCGACCAGCCTCGCGGGTCAGCGCGAACGCCTCCGGCAGCAGATCGTCGAGCGACTCGCCGTTGCGGGCGCGCTCGCGCAGGTCATCGGCCTCCTCGCGGATTTCCGCGTCGGAGAGAGCTTCCATCTCCGGCTCATAGCGGTTGATCGCCTCCGCGCGCTTCTGGTAGGCCTTGAATTTCCTGCCCTCTCCCGCGCGCAGCGCCTTCGTTACAAGGTCCATCGCTGGCATCGGTCAAGAGTAGCGGTGCGGGGTGGGCCGCCGATTTTCGGCCCCCTTGTTTCTGGGTAGAGGGGGGCGTACGATCGGGCTTGAACCCACAAGGAGGCACTCATGCGGATTGAGATTCGGGGCCGGAACGTCGAGATGAGCGACGACCTGCGTGAGATGGTGCGGAAACGCTTCCAGCGGCTGGGACGCCAGGTCTCGCCGCTCGCGACTCTGGAGGTCGTGCTCTCGGAAGAGCGCAACCCTTCGATCGCCGACAGCCAGGTGGCCGAGGCAACCTTCTACTTGAAGGGAGTGACGCTGCGGGCACGGGAGTGCTCGCCGGAGATGACGCATTCGGTGCACGAGCTTGCCGAGGACATGGCCCGGCAGGTGAAGAAGCACCGCGACCTGCGTCGCAAGCGCCGCCGTACGCGGAGGCTTGTCGACCAGATGCGGGGCCGCCCGGCCGAGGCACGGCCGTAGGGCCGCGGAGAGCCAACTAGAGGCGCCGGGCAAAGGTCACCGCAACCACCCGAGACGACCCCGCGGCCCGCAGTGCTCTCGCACAGGCCGTGAGGGTCGCTCCGGTGGTAAGCACGTCGTCGACCAAGAGAGCACTGCGGGGCGCCTCCCCGCGGGCGTGGATGCGCGGTGGGTGCCCGATCCGCTCCGCCCGCCGGCGGCCGACCTGCCTACCGCCGCCGCGCCGCTCAAGGCAGAGGGCAAGCGGTGCTTCCAACCGCGCCGCCAGCGCCGCCGCCAGCTCGCCGGCCGGATCAAAGCCTCGTCGCCGCAGCCGCACCGAGGCGGGCGGCACCGGCACAATCGTCCCGCTCAGCATGTGGGCGGGCGCAAGCCATTCGATCCGCTCCGCCATCAAGTCAGTAACCGGCAGCAGGCGCCGGAACTTCAACGCCCCAACGAGGTTCCGCGCCACCCCCTCATACGGCGCCGAGGACCAAGCCCGATCCAGCCCCGCCGGCCCGTTCCCCAGCAGCGGGTCCGCATCCCCCAAACGCCGCGCGCAGCGCGTACAAACGATCGCCTCCGGCCGGCAAGACCGCCCACAGGAAGCACACAGCGGCGGCACCAAGGCGGACGCAAAAGTCGGCACGAGCTCCATGCCGCGACCCTGACCGGACACCTCGCAAAAGTGGCGCGCACAAAGCAAATTCTCTGTGCCAACTCTGTCGCGAGACAGAGGCATTTGCCGGCACGGGAGCCCGGTAACCCTCTTCACTCGCCT
>DASSNA010000166.1:0-3105 GCA_035688445.1 Solirubrobacterales bacterium
CCCACCCTCGGCCCCCCCATATTGCGGTCGTAATCGCCGACAGCTTTGGGCGGGCGTGGCGATTGGGACAAGCCGAGGTAGCAATTGGCTGCGCTGGGCTGATGCCATTGGACGACTGGCGAGGTCGCACCGACGCCTCCGGCCGCGAACTGAGCGCCACTGTGATCGCCATCGCGGACGAGGTGGCGGCTGCGGCCGACCTCATCCGCGCCAAGGACGAGGGCGTCCCGGCCGCCGTGGTGCGTGGCCTCACCCGCCACGTAATCGCGGAGGACGGCCCCGGTGCCGCCGCCCTCCGTCGCCCTCACGGCGAGGATTTGTTCAGGTAGACGGACCGCTAGTCGCGGTCCTTGTCCTTCCCGACCGCGTCCTTCACCTTGTCCGAGACCTTCTCGGCACCGTCCTTGACGGCCCCGGTCGCCCGGTCGACCTTGCCTTCACGCTTGAGGTCGTCGTCGCCCGTCAGGCTCCCGGCGGCCTCCTTGACGCGGCCCTTGGCGTCGTCCTTGTTGCGGATCTCGTCGTTCATTGCATCCCTTCCTGGCTTTGAGTGGATGCCCTTCAGGTACCCGAATGGCGGGGATGCTCAACCAGCGACCTGCAGGACCGCGGCGCCACGGAAGCGTCCGGCGCGGAGATCGTCCAGCGCCTGGTTCGCCTCTTCCAGCGGGTAGACCGAGATCTCGGTCTGGATCGGGACCTGGGGAGCCAGGGCAATGAACTCCTCGCCGTCCTGGCGGGTGAGGTTGGCGACCGAGCCGAGGACGCGCTCCTCCCAGAGGTCGGCGTACGGGAAAGAAGGGATGTCGCTCATGTGGATGCCGGCGCTGATGATGCGGGCGCCCTTGGCGCTGACGCGCAGGGCCGCCGTCATCAGCGCCCCGACCGGGGCGAAGACGATCGCGCCGTCGAGCGGCTCCGGTGGCGTCTCCTCCGAGCCACCGGCCCACTCGGCGCCGAGCTCGCGCGCGAACGCCTGCGTGGCGGTGTCGCCCTCGCGGGTGAAGGCGAAGACGCGCCGGCCTTCGTGCACGGCGACCTGGCAGAGGATGTGGGCGGCGGCGCCGAAGCCGTAGAAGCCGATTCGCTCGGCCTCGCCGACCAGCCGCAGCGCTCTGTAGCCGATCAGCCCGGCGCAGAGCAGCGGTGCCGCCTGCAAGTCCGGGTACCCCTCCGGGATCGGGAAGCAGAAGCGCTCGTCGGCGACCGCCGCCTCGGCGTAGCCACCGTCGAGGTCGTAGCCGGTGAACTTGGCGTGGTCGCAGAGGTTCTCGCGGCCGCTGCGGCAGTAGCGGCACTCGCCGTCGGTCCAGCCCAGCCAGGGGACACCAACGCGGTCGCCAGGCGCGAAGCGCTCCGCCCCCTCTCCCGCCTCGCGGACGACGCCGACGATCTGGTGGCCCGGAACCAGCGGCAGCTTCGGCTCGGTCAGCTCGCCGTCGAGGATGTGGAGGTCGGTGCGGCAGACGCCGCAGGCGCGGACGTCGAGTAGGACCCGGCCGGGACCCGGAGTCGGCTCGGGAATGTCTTCGAGGCGAAGTGGCTGCCGCTGCGCCTCAAGAACCATCGCCCGCATCTCGCGCCCCTCAGGCCGCTGCGGGAGCGGCCTCGTAGGTCTCGATGATCTCGTACAAGGTCGTCCGCTGCGCCGGTTTCCGCCCCGCCGCCCGCGCCGCCGCGATCAACTGCTCCGGCTCCAGCCGCACGCCGTGCTGCGAGCCTGCCATGCGGGAGATGTTCTCCTCCATCAAGGTGCCGCCGAGGTCATTGACCCCCCAGCGCAGCGCCTCGGTCGCCCCCTCCAGCCCCATCTTCACCCAGCTCGCCTGCAGGTTCGGGATCGTCCTCCCCAGCGCCAGCCGGAAGGCGGCGGTGTGCTTGAGGTTCTCCCGCATCGAGATCTCCTCGATCCCGTGGGTGCGCCCGAGCAACGTGTTGAAGGGGATGAAGCTGAGCGGGACGAACTCGGTGATGCCGCCGGTCCGCTCCTGCAGAGCGCGGACGACGCGCATGTGGCGGGCGAGCTCGCGCGGCTCCTCGATGTGGCCGAACATCACCGTCGAGGTCGAGCGCAGGCCGGCGCGGTGGGAGGCCTCGATGATCTCGACACAGCGAGCTACGGGCAGCTTGTTCGGCGAGATCCGCTGCCGCACCCCGTCGTCGAGCACCTCCGCCGCAGTCCCCGGGGTCGAGCCGAGCCCGCACCCGAGCAGGTACTCGAACACCTCCCCGGGCTCCTTGCCCGAGCGCTCGCAGGCCCAGTTGATCTCCATCGGCGAGTAGGCGTGCAGGTGAAGCTGCGGCGCCACCTCCTTCGCCAACCGCAGCCAGCGGCCGTACTCCTCCAGGGTCAGGTCGGGATGAATGCCCCCCTGCATGCAGAGCTCGGTCGCCCCGAACTCGACCGCCTCGTGAATTCGCTCCGCAAAGTCCCCCTCAGAGACTTCATAGGCATCTGGCGACCGCTTCCCCTGCCCAAACCCGCAGAAGGCGCAGCCGACGACGCAGATGTTGGTGAAGTTGATGTTGCGGTTGACGACGAAGGTGACGGTGTCGCCAGCCAGTTCCGCCCGCAGCTCGTCAGCGGCAACCCGCATCTCCTCGATCACCTCCGGCCGGGTCTCGGCGAAGAGAGCGGTGAGCTCGTCCTCAGTGAGGCCTTGCCCCTCGCGGCCTTTGCTGATGGCCCGGGTGGCGAGATCTGGGTCAATGGCCTCCTCCGACCTGCGCCCCGATCCGCGCCGCGGAATGAAGCTCCAGTACTTCAGCTTGATGACATCCAGAACCCCCTGCTCCATCCACTCGGGATCCATGTATTGCGGGTAGACACAGAGACGCTCGGTCAGCGCGTAGCCCCTGGGCGCGAGCTCCTTTCGCACCTGGTGCGGCGACGGGAACGGCTCCTCGGGCGAGATGTGATCTCCGTTCGCCGACAGGCCGCCAAGGTCAGTGGCACCAGCCTCCACGAGCTCTGGCCAGAACTCCGACAGGTTCGGCGGCACCTGAACCCCTACGTCCGGCATCAGGCGTTTGCACTCCGCGATCAGCCGCTTGATCTCGTCGATCCCCACGGGGTTCGCCCAGGCAGGCAAGGGCGATGGGGAT
>DASSNA010000175.1:0-8871 GCA_035688445.1 Solirubrobacterales bacterium
GTCCCCACGGCGATGAAGACGGCGAGCCAGGTGTAGTCGCCTTCGACCAGGGCCTCGATCAGGTAGAGCTTGCCGATGAAGCCCGCGGTCGCCGGCAGCCCGGCCAGCGCCAGCATCGAGATCGTCAGCGGCCAGGCGAGCGCCGGGCGCTCGGCGCCGAGGCCGCGGACGGCGCGGATGTCGTCGCCGAAGACGGTCTCGCGCTCGCGGGCGACGATCACCGCGAAGGCGGCGAGGTTCATGAAGGCGTAGGCGGCGAGGTAGAAGACCAGCGAGCTGGTGCCCGACTCGGAGGCGACGACGACCCCGCCGAGCATGTAACCGGCCTGGGCGATTCCTGAGTAGCCCAGCAGCCGTTTCAGTGAGTCCTGGCCGAGGGCGCCGACGTTGCCGACGACGATCGAGATCGCCGCCAGGGCGGCCAGAGCCGGCTGCCAGGAGTCGAGCTGGGAGCCGAGGGCGACGTCGAAGAAGCGGACGAAGACGGCGAAGGCCGCAGCCTTGGTCGCCACCGCCATAAAGCTGGTGATCGGGGTGGGGGCGCCCTGGTAGACGTCGGGCGTCCACTGGTGGAAGGGAGCGATCGAGGTCTTGAAGGCGAGGCCGACCGCCGCCATCGCGATCCCGATCAGGATCAGCGGGTCGCCGTCGAGGCCGTTGTGGGCGATCCCGGCGGCGATCCCCTGGAAGCCCGTGCTCCCGGTGCCGCCGTAGAGGAAGGTCATCCCGTAGAGCAGCGTCGCCGAGCCGATCGAGCCGACGATCAGGTACTTCAGCCCCGACTCGAGCGAGCCCTCGCGCCGCAGATTGGTGGCGCAGAGGATGTAGAGCGGGATCGAGAGCGTCTCCAGGGCGACGAAGAAGGTGACGAGGTTGGTCGCCTGCGCCAGCAGCACCATCCCCAGCACCGAGCCGAGCAGCAGCGAGTGGTACTCGCCCGAGCCGGCTTCCTCGGTCGCCCGCTCGCGGATCGAGAGGACGACGCAGAAGGCCGCCATCAGGATCGCGATCAGCGAGATCGAGATCGCCAGGTCGTCGAGCCGCAGGGCGCCGGCGCTGACGCTGCTGACCCTCGGCGCCACCGCTGGCCTGCTGATCTGGCAGTGGAACGACCCGAAGTCGCTGATCACCGGGGCGCTGCGGCTCGACGACCTCGCGATCTCGATCTCGCTGATCGCGATCCTCACCGCCGCCTTCTGCGTCCTCCTCTCGATCGGCGAGCGGGCGACCGAGGAAGCGGGCTCGGGCGAGTACCACTCACTCCTGCTCGGCTCGGTGATGGGGATGGTTCTGCTCTCGCAGGCGACCAACCTGGTCACCTTTTTCGTCGCCCTGGAGACGCTCTCGATCCCGCTCTACATCCTCTGCGCTACCAACCTGCGCCGCGAGGGCTCGCTCGAGTCGGGGCTGAAGTACCTGATCGTCGGCTCGATCGGCTCGGCGACGCTGCTCTACGGGATGGCCTTCCTCTACGGCGGCACCGGCTCGACCGGCTTCACTGGGATCGCCGCCGGGATCGCTCACCAGGGGATCGCCAGCGACCCGCTGATCCTGATCGGGATCGCGATGGCCGCGGTCGGGCTCGCGTTTAAGACCTCGATCGCGCCCTTCCACCAGTGGACGCCCGACGTCTACCAGGGAGCCCCCACCCCGATCACCAGCTTCATGGCAGTGGCGACCAAGGCCGCGGCCTTTGCCGTCTTCATCCGCTTCTTCGACGTCGCCCTTGGGCCGAGCGTCGACGAGTGGCAGCCGGCGCTGGCGGCGCTGGCGGCGATCTCGATCATCGTCGGCAACGTCGGCGCCCTCGGCCAGGACTCGCTGAAGCGGCTGCTGGGCTACTCGGGCATCGCCCAGGCCGGCTACATGCTGGGCGGAGTCGTCGTCGCCACCGAAGCGGGAACGAGCTCGCTGGTCTTCTACCTCGCCGCTTATGCCTGCATGAACCTCGCCGCCTTCGCGGTAATCGTCGCCCGCGAGCGAGAGACGATCTTCGGCGACGACATCCGCGCCGTGCGAGGGCTCGGCGCCGAGCGGCCGGCGCTGGCCTGGCCGCTGACGATCTCGATGCTGGCTCTGGCCGGCCTGCCGGCGACGGCAGGCTTCATCGGCAAGCTCTACCTGATCGAGGCCCTGGTCGAAGGCGACTACACCTGGCTCGCGGTCTTCATCGCGGTCGGGACGATGATCTCCCTCGCCTACTACCTGCGGGTGGTGGCGGTGATGTGGATGAGCCCGGAGCGGGAGGTCGCGCCGGGCGGCACCCCGGCGATCGCCGGCGCCTCCCCCGAAGCCGACCCGGTCGACCCGGAGGCGGGACAGCGCTGGTACCTGGTCGCTCCCGCGATCCTCGCCGCCGCGGCGACGGTCTTCTTCGGCGTGATCCCGCAGCCGCTGGTCGAATTCGCCAGCCACGCCGGCGCCTCGCTCTTCTCGTAAAGTCGCTGCATGAGCGAGGAGCGACCGCGGGCGCTTTCAGCCGCGACGATGTGCGAGGCGTTCCAGATTACCGTCGCCGAGCGGCCCGGCGAGCCGGCGCTGCGGCTGAAGGACAGCGACTTCGAGGCGAGCTGGGCCGAGTACGCGGAGACGGTGCGGCGCCGGGCCGCCGGGCTGGCGGCGCTCGGCGTCGGCCGCGGCGACACGGTCGGCTTCATGCTCGTCAACCGCCCCGCCTTCCACTTCACCGACTGCGCCGCGATGCACCTCGGCGCCACCTGCTTCTCCGTCTACAACACCTCCTCGCCAGAGCAGATCGAGTACGTGGTCGGCGACGCCGCCAATCGCGTCGTCGTCACCGAGCAGCAGTTCCTCGAGCGGGTTCTGGAGGCGCGCGAGCGGGTGGAGACGATCGAGCACGTGGTCGTCATCGACGGCGAGGCGCCGGCGGGAACGATCTCGCTCGCCGAGCTGGAGGCGATGGGCGAGCCCGACTTCGACTTCGAGGCGGCCTGGCGCGCGGTCGAGCCAGATGACGTCCTCTGCCTGATCTACACCTCCGGCACCACTGGGCCGCCGAAGGGGGTGCAGCTGACCCACGCCAACATGGTCGCCGAGTGGCAGTGCTGCGACCGGGTCTACGCCACCAAGCCCGGCGGCCGCAGCATCTCCTTCCTGCCCAGCGCCCACGTCGCCGACCGCTGGTCCGGGCTCTACCTGCAGATGATCTACGGCACCACCGTCCACTGCTGCCCCGACCCGCGGCAGATGGTCGCCTACACGATCGAGGTGCGGCCGACCTTCTGGGGCGGGGTGCCACGGATCTGGGAAAAACTGAAGACGGCGCTGGAAGCTGCGATGGAGGGCGAGCAGGACGCCGAGAAACGGCAGGCGACCGAGTCGGCGATGGAGATCGGCCGCCGCCGCGTCAACGCCTACAAGGCAGGCGAGGTGCCGGCCGAGCTGCAGGCGGAATGGGAGCAGGCCGACGAGCGCGTCTTCTCCAAGGTGCGGGAGCTGCTCGGCCTCGACCAGGTCGAGCAGTTCGCGGTCGGGGCGGCGCCGGTGCCGGTCGACGTGCTCGAGTTCTTCCTCGCGATGGGGATCGAGATCTGCGAGCTCTGGGGGATGTCGGAGCTCTCCTCGGCGGCGAGCATCAACCCGCCGGGGGCGGTGCGTGTCGGCACCGTCGGGCCGCCGCTGCCCGGGGTCGAGATCAAGCTCGCCGAGGACGGCGAGGTGCTGGTCCGCGGCCCGATCGTGATGAAGGGCTACCGCAACATGCCGGAGCGCACGGCGGAGACGATCGACGCCGACGGCTGGCTCGCCAGCGGCGACATCGGCGAATTCGACGAGGCCGGCTACCTGAAGATCGTCGACCGCAAGAAGGAGCTGATCATCGGCGCTGGCGGCAAGAACATGTCGCCGGCGGCGATCGAGGCGAAGCTGAAGTCGGCCTCGCCGCTGATCGCCCAGGCGGTGGCGATCGGCGACAACCGCCCCTACAACGTCGCCCTGCTCACCCTCGACCTCGAGTACCTGGCGGCGCGCGGCGCCGAGCCCGACGATCCCGAGATCGTGGCCGAGGTCGAACAAGCGGTGGCGGCAGCCAACGAGCGGATGTCGCGAATCGAGCAGATCAAGCGCTTCCAGGTGATCCCCGGCGAATGGGCGCCGGGCGGCGAGGAGCTGACGCCGACGATGAAGCTGCGGCGGCGCCCAATCGAGCGCCGCTACGAAGCCGAGATCGAGTCGCTCTACGCCGGCTGAGACGCGGCGACGCCGCGGAAGCGATAGGCATCGGGCATGGAGGTCCTCCTCACCACTGTCCTGATGGTGGCCGGCGCCGGGATCGGCGTCTGGTCCGAGCAGCGGCGGCCGCAGGAAGCCGTGGCGCTGGCCCGACGCCTGCTGCTGGTGATCCTCTACGTGCTGGTCCCGCCGGTGATCTTCTTCAACCTCGCCTCGGCCTCGATCAGCGTCGACAACGGCATTGGGATCGGGATCGCCTTGGTCAACATGGTGCTGGTAGGGGTCATTACCTGGTTCGTCGCCTCGCGGCTGCTGCGGCTCTCGCGACCGCAAACCGGCGCGGTGATCTGCGCCGCGATCGTCGCCAACACCACCTACCTCGGCTACCCGCTGACCGTCGCCCTGCTCGGCCGCGACCACCTGCCGACCGGCGTCCTCTTCGACGTCCTCGTCGGCGGCCCCACGCTGATGATCGGCGCCTTCGGGGTGGCGGCGGCCTTCGGCACCCGCGCCGGCGAAGGGATGCGGGCGCGGGTCCACACCTTCTTCACCCGCAACCCGCCGCTGTATGCGGCGGTGCTGGGCCTGCTGGCGCCGAAGGCCTTGGCACCGACCGTCCTCGTCGACGCCTCGCAGATCCTCGCGGTGGCGATCCTGCCGATCGGCTTCTTCGCCGTCGGCGCCACCCTCGCCGAGGGAGCCGAGCAGGGCGAGCTCCCCCTACCGCCGCCAATGACGAAGCCGGTGGCGCTAGCAACCGCCAGCCGCCTGGCCCTCGCCCCCGCCCTGCTGATGCTCCTCGCCGCCCCGCTGATCGAGCTCCCCTCCGCCTACCGCCTGATGTCGGCGATGCCGACCGGGATCAACGCCCTCGTCGTCTCCCACGCCTACGGCCTCGACAACCGCGTAGTCGCCGAGACGATCACCTGGTCAACCGCGATCGTCGTCCTCGCGGCCCTCGTCTCGCTGCTGTTCTGATCAGACCTTCGTTGCAAGTAGCCCGAGCAACGCGCCCGCAAAGGTCAACATCCCGACTCCGAAGGTCCAGGCGATCTGAATCAGTGACCGCTGTAGGCCATCGAGCTTTTTGTCGAGTTTGGCCTCGAGCGCTTCGAACTTGGCATCGACGCGGACGAACCCCTCGTCCATCTGGCGCTTGACCTCCACAAACCCTGCATCCATTTTCGTCTCGACGCGGTTGACCCGCTGACTGAGATCGTCGAGACGTCCGTCGTTCCATTCCGTCATCTCTGCCTCCCTGTCCATGACCGCTGCCTCCATGCCAGAGACCGTAGCAGACAAAAGCATACGTATTTCAAACGTTTCTGTAAATTCTTAGGCGTGCTCCATCACGTCGGAATCGAGGTTGCGCCCGCGGAGATCGAGGCCGCGGCTGGCTTCTTCGAGCTGCTCGGGTTCGAGCGCGTGGAGCCGCCGGAGACGCTTAGCCAGTACACCTGGCTCGAACGCGAGGGGACCCAGATTCACCTGATGCCGCGCGAGGAGCCGTTCGTGCCCGAGGTGGGTCACCTCGCCGTCGTCACCCCTGAGCTCGAGGCAGCGCTCCAGCGCCTGCAGGACGCCGGCTTCCAGGCGGAGCGCCGTCGCGAGCACTGGGGCCAGCCGCGGGCCTGGGCGGTCGCGCCAAGCGGCCACCGGGTCGAGCTGATGGCGGCGGCGCCGGCGCCACAGGCCTGACGCGCCCGCTCGAGCCTCCACGGAACCGAGGCTGTCATCGCTCACTACTACGATGCGCCGGTGCGCTACCCAGTCGAAGACTTCACCGCCGAGGAGCGGGCGCTACTGGCCCCGCACTTCACCAACCTGGACCGGCCCGTCTTCGCCTTGGTCAACTTGCCGGAGACCGTCAAGGGAGCGCTTTTTGCCCGCTATTCACGCTATTCCGGGACTGTGCGCCGCCTCTACCTGGAGGAGTTCGCAGCCGATGCGCCCGTCGGCGGGCGGCCCTTCGACGAAGAGGAGGGAGAGCGCGCCGCGGGCCTGTACGAGCGCGTCTTCGTCGGCTACGGCGACGACTCGATCGCCCAGGTTGGCGGCGCCCACGTCGCCTGCGAGTGGGTATCCAACATCCTCACCAAGCTGCTGCAGCGTGGCCGCCTCGCCGCCTACCTCGAGCAGTCGACCCGCTACATCCCCTACGACAAGCCGCTACCCGAAGGCGGCTATCGCTTCTACCGCGACGAGCGGCTCGGGCCAGAGTTCGCGGCGGCGATGGACGAGATCTTCGCGATCTACTCGCGCTCGTTGACCGAAGTCGAGCAGTGGGCGGCCGAGCGCTGGCCGCGGGGGAACGAGGAGCCCGAGGGGGCGTGGCAGCGCTCGATCCGCGCCAAGGCGCTCGACCTGCTGCGCGGCCTGCTCCCGGCCGCGACCCTCAGCCACGTCGGCATCTACGCTTCCGGCCAAGCCTACGAGCAGCTGATTATGCGGCTGCTGGCCTCGCCGCTGCCGGAGGCCCGCAACTACGGCGGGATGATCCTCGAGGAGCTGAAGCAGGTGATGCCGAGCTTCGTCTCCCGGGTCGACCGCCCCGAGCGCGGCGGCGAGTGGATCTCCTACCTGGAGCGGCGGCGCGAGCAGACCGAGCGCTGGGTCGCTCGGCTCGGCCTCGACCGCCGCGCCGAGGGCGATGACGCCCCCGCGGTCGAGCTGGTTCACGTTGACGGCAGCGAAGAGGACCTCCTCACCGCCTGCTTGTTCGAGTCGGCGAGCGCCCCCGAAACCGAGATCCTCGCCCGAATCGACGTCCTCGACCGCGACGAGCGGGCCGAGCTGCTGGGGGCGCTGGTGGGAGAGCGGGCGAATCGCCGCCACCGCCCCGGGCGCGGCTTCGAGGCGCTGCGCTACCGCTTCGAGATCGTCTCCGACTACGGCGCCTTCCGCGATCTACAGCGGCACCGGATGCTGACCTGCCAATGGCAGCGGCTGACCCCGGACCTCGGCGCCGGCGTCCCCGAGGAGGTGCGCGAAGCCGGCGTCGGCGGCGAGTTCGAGCGAGCGCTGGAGATCTCCCGCGCGGAGTACGAGCGGCTAAGCGAAGCAGGCCTTGCCGAGGAGGCGCCATATGCGCTCAGCCTCGCCTACCGGATCCGCTACACGCTCGACCTCAACGCCCGTGAGGCGATGCACCTGATCGAGCTGCGCTCGGGCCGCGAGGGCCACCCCACCTACCGCGCCGTCGCCCAAGCGATGCACGAACGGGTCGCCGCCGTCCACCCCGGCGTCGCCGCCGCGATGAACCACGTCGACACCTCGGTCGAGCCGCGGCTGGAGCGGATCATGAGCGAGATCCGCACGCACCGCAAGCGCGTGTCGGCAGGGCAGTCCGAGTAGCGCTAGTCGCGCTGCTTGCGCTTGCGCTTCTCTGAGGGCTCGCCGTCTTCGGCGGGCTCTTCCACCTCACCCGGTTCGAGTTCGGCGGCGGCTTTCTCGCCGGGGGAAGGCCAGGGGATCGCTTCGCCGGCATCCCAGGCGGGTGGGCGGGCGAGGCCGAGCAGCATCATCCCGAAGAAGAGGAACCAGGCCAGGGTGACGATCAATAGCGGCCCCAGCAGGAAGGCGATTCCGGACGCCATCCCCAGCGCGCCCCAGAAGCGGGTGAGGAGGCCAGTGCGCATCGCCCAGAGGCTGATGTAGAAGAGGGTGACGACGAAGCCGAGGCTGCCAGCCAGTCCGAGTCCCCCGGCAAGCGGTGCCAGTGAGGCTTCGCTCAAGGCGTTAGAGGCTTCGTCCTCTTCGATCTTCTGCCGTTCGCAGGCGGCCAGCGCGGTTTCGCCTTTCTCCGGTTCGACTTCTTCGGCGAATTCCTTTTTGCCTTCGTCCTTCTGTTCGGAAACGCATTCTTCCTTCGCTTCCTTGGGCGAGAGCGTCGCCTTCGCTTCGCCCTTGACGAACTGGTCGGCGGCTTCATGCCGCACCCCGACTGCGAGGCCAAAGGAGACCGCGAGGAAGAGCGGCGCGACGACGACGAGGCCGATCAGCTGCCCCCGCACCCGCTCGCTGCGGGCGCGGTCGGCCCGGAACAGGTAGACGAGGGGAAAGATCAGCAGCACGATCGCGACCGACTGCATCAGGCCGGATGCGGTCACCCCACTGCTGTGTTCGTGCACCGATTCGAGCACTTCGTAGTTTTCGGTGCCGCTGATCGGGCTAGCGAAGTTGGCGACGAAGAAGAGGACCACCGCGAGGATGGTCAGGACAGCCACCGGCCGCGCCCAGCGCGACTCCGCCTCTCGGACCTCCGCCGGGGTGCTCACGACGCGTACGCTATCCGAGGATGCACCCGCTTGAGAGTCCCAGGGTCGTCCCGCTCGAGGCGGGGGCCGGGCCCGAGAACCCGCCCTGCCCCGCCTGCGGCGAGCCACTCTTCGGCTGGCTCGGCGAGCGAAGGGGGATGGCGGGGGCGGTGCGCCGCTGCGAGAGCTGCGGACTCGGCGTCGCCGGAGGGCCAGGAGACCCGGAGGACGCCCTGCACCAACTCAACACGCTGCGCAAGGGCGAGGACCCCTGGATCGCCAACCGCGCCAGCTTCGCCGCCTCCCTCGGCAGCGCTGGCTGGGCGGGTTTGCAGCCCGGTTCGTGCTACCTGTTCACGTTGGAGGCGGTCCGCCGCCTCGTCGCCCGCCGCGACCAGGTCGTCAAGGCGCGCCGCTGGCGGCC
>DASSNA010000177.1:0-5089 GCA_035688445.1 Solirubrobacterales bacterium
CCCGAAACGGTGAGCCGGCTCGGCTTCGGACTGCAGGCGAAATTCGCCGCTGCCGACGAAGGCAACCGCGTCTTCGGCTACTGGGCGGTGACGGCGCCTTAGCCCTTCAAGGTTCCGCGACGGTCGCGGGCGCTCAGGAGCTGAGCTCTTCGAGCACCGCGGCGGTCATCTCCGCGGTCCCGACCTCGACCTCCTGCGGCACGTCGACCATCGGCGGCTGGGCGACGGTGCCGGAGGCGAGGTCGGGGGTGCGGAAGCCGCGTTCGAGGACGGCATCGACGGCGGCCTCGATTCGGGCCCCATCCTCGGCGCGACCGAAGCCGTGGCGGAGCATCATCGCCGCCGAGAGGAAGGTCGCGAGCGGGTTGGCGCTGCCCTGGCCGGCGATGTCGGGGGCGGAGCCGTGGACCGGCTCGAACAGACCGGGCGCACCCTCGGCGCCGAGGCTGGCGGAGGGCAGCATCCCCAGCGAGCCGGTCAGCATCGCCGCCTCGTCGCTGAGGATGTCGCCGAAGAGGTTCTCGGCGAGGACGACATCGAAGTCCGCGGGCCGGGAGACCAGCTGCATCGCCGCGTTGTCGACCAGCAGATGTTCGAGCTCGACGTCCTCGTAGTCGCCGGCGACCCGGCCGACCACCTCGCGCCAGAGGCGCGAGGTCTCGAGCACGTTGGCCTTGTCGACCGAGGTGACCTTGGCGCGACGGCCGGAGCCGTCGGCGCGGCGGCGGGCGGCTTCGAAGGCGGTGTGGGAGATCCGCTCGATCTCCTCGACCGAGTACTCGCAAGTGTCGTGGGCGACGTCGCCCTCGCGGCCCGAGTCGCCGAAGTAGATGCCGCCGGTGAGCTCGCGGACGACGAGCAGGTCGGTACCGGAGATCCGCTCCTCGCGCAGCGGGCTGGCTCCGACCAGGGCCGGGCTCGGCCGCACCGGTCGCAGGTTGGCGTAGAGGCCCATTCCCTTGCGCAGGCCGAGCAGGCCCTGCTCGGGGCGCGGCGCGTTGGGGTCGGTGGTGTCCCATTTCGGGCCGCCGACGGCGCCGAGGAGGACGGCATCGGCGTTGCGGCAGGCGTCGAGGACCTCGTCGGTGAGGGCGGTGCCGTGCTCGTCGATCGAGCAGCCGCCCATCAGGCGCTCGTCGTAGGTGAACTGGCCGAGCGCATCGAGGATCTGGCGCGCCGCGGCGACGATCTCGGGGCCGATCCCGTCGCCGGGGAGGACGACTATGCGCGGTGCGTCGCTCATCGCCGCCGCACTCTACGCACTGCGCCTTTCGGCTGTTCCTTTCCGTTGCTCAAGCCCGAAAAGGAACAGCTAAACGGCGACGGCTTCCATGTTGAGGCGGATGTAATCGAGCACCAGCGGCTGCTCGGAGGCCTCCAGCACGGCTTCGGCGAAGGGGCGTCGTTTCTCCTCCGGCAACTGGTCGAGGATCGGGCCGAGGGTGACGGTGGAGACGAACTCCAATGGGCGTGCTGGCTGCACCGGCTTCGGCTGTAGCCAGCAGCGGACATCGGTGAAGCCGGCTCCCTGCAGGCGTGCCTCGGTCTCCTCTGGGCCGGCGAAGTTCCAGAGACCTTTGGCCTGGGTCAGGTGCTGGCCAAACTCGGGGCGGGAGGCGACGGCGGCGATCGCCTCGGTGTGGGTGGCGACGTTGCCCTTGCCGCCGCACTGGGCGACGAGGCGACCGCCCGGCTTCAGCGCCGCCCGCAGACGGGCGAAGAGGGCGTCGTGGTCGGAGATCCAGTGCAGGGTCGCGGTCGAGAAGACGAGGTCGACCGACTCCGGCAGCTCCAGCTCGACCAGGTCGGAGACGAGGTAGTCGGCGCGCTCGCCGAGCCGCTCCTTCGCCTTCTCGACCATCGCGGCGGAGCCGTCGACGGCGATCACCCGGCCGTCGGGCAGCCGCTCGATCAGCTCGGCGGTGACGCGACCGGAGCCGCAGCCGGCGTCCACGGCGACCTCATCGCCGCGCAGCTCGAGCCGCTCCAGCACCTCCATCCCCCATTCGAACTGGGGGTCGGAGACGGCGTCGTAGGTCTCGGCGTCCCACTCGCGGGCGCCGGTGTTCATCGGTTCCTTGAATGCATCGGCCATCACTCGGCCTCCTTGCTGGTCGTCTAGAGGCTGGTCGTGACCGGGCCGACTGCGGCGCCCGGGCCGCCCTCGAACTGGTCGATCGCGCCTGCGTTTTCGAGCGTGATCCCGATGTCGTCGAGCCCGTTCAGCAGCCGGTTCTTGACGTCCGGCTCGATCTGGAACTGGAAGACGCCGGCGGCGCAGTTGACCGTCTCGTCGTCGAGGTCGATCCGCGCCTCGCCGGCCTCGGCGACGGCGCGGCAGTGCTCCTCGTCGAGGATCGCCGGCAGCAGCCCGATCTTGGTGCAGTTCGAGTAAAAGATGTCGGCGAAGGATGGCGCCAGGATCGCCTGGAAGCCGAAGTCCTCCAGCGCCCAGGGGGCGTGCTCGCGCGAGGAGCCGCAGCCGAAGTTGGCCCCGGCGACGAGGATCGGGTTCGGCTCCAGCTCGATCTCGCCGTCGCGGATCCAGTCGTAGAAGAGGAACTCGCCGAAGCCGGTCCGCTCGACCCGTTTGAGGAACTGCTTGGGGATGATCTGGTCGGTGTCCACGTTGGCGCGGTCCAGCACCGAGACCTTCCCCTCGATCACGTCAATCGGCCTCATCTTCAGCTCCAATCTCTGATGTCGACGAAGTGACCCTCGACGGCCGCGGCTGCGGCCATTTTCGGGCTGACCAGGTGGGTGCGGCCGCCCTTGCCCTGCCGCCCCTCGAAGTTGCGGTTCGAGGTCGAGGCGCAGCGCTCGCCTTCGCTCAGCGTGTCCGGGTTCATCCCCAGGCACATCGAGCAGCCCGCCACGCGCCAGTCGAAGCCGGCGCTCTTGAAGACCTCGTCGAGACCCTCTTCCTCAGCGGCCTTTTTTACCTGCTGGGAGCCGGGGACGACCATCGCGCTGACGCCGCTGGCGACCTTGCGGCCGTCGACGATTGCGGCAGCCTCGCGCAGGTCCTCGATCCGCGAGTTGGTGCAGGAGCCGATGAAGACCCGTTCGGGGGCGATCTCGGTCATCGGCGTGCCGGCCTGCAGGCCCATGTAGGCGAGGGCGCGCTCAGCCGCCTCGCGATCGGCCGGAGAGTCCATCGCGGCGGGGTCGGGGACGGCGTCGGTGACCTCGACGACCTGGCCGGGGTTGGTGCCCCAGGTGACCATCGGCGAGATGTCGGCGGCGTCGACCTCGACCTCGGCGTCGAAGCTGGCGTCGGCGTCGGTTGGCAGCTCGCGCCAGCGAGCCATCGCCGCGGCGAAGTCTTCGGGGGCGCCGGGGCGGCCGCGGACCCACTCGAAGGTGGTCTCGTCGGGGGCGATCATCCCGGCGCGGCCGCCACCCTCGATCGTCATGTTGCAGATCGTCATCCGGCCCGGCATCGAGAGCGCCTCGATCGCCGGCCCCGCGTACTCGACGGCGTAGCCGGTCATGCCGCCGGTGCCGAGGCGACCGATCGTCGCCAAGATCAAGTCCTTGGGGGTGACGCCGTGGCGGAGCTCGCCCGCGTAGGAGATCCGCATCGTCTTCGGTCGCTTCTGGATCAGGCACTGGGTGGCGAGCACGTGCTCGACCTCGGAGGTGCCGATCCCGAAGGCCAGGGCGCCGAAGGCGCCGTGGGTGGAGGTGTGGCTGTCGCCGCAGACGATCGTCATCCCCGGCTGGGTCACCCCCAGCTCCGGGCCGATCACGTGGACGATGCCCTGGCGATCGGAGCCGAGCGAGTAGACGGGGAGGCCGAACTCCTCGCAGTTGCGCTCCAGGGTTTCGACCTGGACGCGCGAGAGCTCGTCGGCGATCAGCCGCGCCGCCATCGTCCCGTCGGTCGGGGTGTTGTGGTCGGCGGTGGCGAGGGTTTTGTCGGGGCGGCGGACTTTGCGCCCGGCCAGCCGCAGGCCGTCGAAGGCCTGCGGCGAGGTGACCTCATGGACCAAGTGCAGGTCGATGTAGATCAGCCCCGGGGCGACCTCGTGGGACTCCCAGATCTTGTCGAACATCGTTTTGGACATAGGTGCTCAGCTCCTCCTCAGGCCGGCGGCGATTACGGCAAGGAAGCGGGTTGGCTCCTCGCCTTCGTTCTCGAAGTGATGGGGAAGGTCGGCATCGAAGGTGACGCTGTCGCCCTCCTCAAGCTCATGTCGGCTGCCGTCGACGACCAGCACCAGGGTGCCGGCGAGGACGACGGCGGTCTCGCGGCTACCCGGCTCGTGCATCGGTGGGTCCGCGCGGCCGCCGGTGGTGGCGCCGGGCTCCAGCACATGCAGGGAGACGTCAGCGCGCTGGCCCGGCAGCGGCGGGGTCAGCTCCTCGAACCGGTGCCCACCCCGCTCGGAGCGCCGGCGCCCAGTGGCGCGGCTGATCGCGACGTGCTGCCCCTCGTCGAGGCGCAGAAGCTGCGAGAGAGTCAGCTCCAGCCCCGCGGCGATCTTCCCAGCGACCGCCAGCGTCGGGCTGGTCTCCCCCCTCTCGACCTGCGAGAGCATCGGCGCGCTGACACCCGAGCGCTCGGCGAGGTCGCGGAGAGAGAGGCCCATGGCGTCGCGGAGGGCGCGGACGCGCGGCCCGACGGCGACGGCGGGGTCTTTGGGGGTTGCGTCAACAGTGGCAGTGGTCGTCATGAGCGCGTACGTTATCGCAGACGTTTGTATATAGCCGGGCCACATCCACCTCCACTTCGGCGGGTAGAGGTGGATGCGGCCCGGCCCAGAGCGGCTCTTTTTCTTCCTATCTCCCAATCCCTAGCAGCACCCGAAGATCAGCAGAGACCGCCTCGGGTTCATCCTCCATCTGACTCCAGGTGAGCCGGGTTACCGAGTAGCCGGCAACGCGGAGGGCTCTGTCGCGAGCGCGGTCTTCACGGAATGCGGTGCGAGTGCGGTGCCCCTGCCAGCCATCGAGCTCGACGACCTGGCCGGTCCCAGGCCAATGGCAATCGACCTGGTAGCGCTTGGAGCCCAAGACGATCCAGTCGTTGAAGCGGGGTAGGGGCAGGTGATGGTGGCGTAGGAACGGCGCGAAACGTTCCTCC
>DASSNA010000208.1:0-6161 GCA_035688445.1 Solirubrobacterales bacterium
TCGCCGGTCTCGAAGTGCGGCGCCTCGAGGCGCTCGATGCGCCCGATCAGGCCGAGGAACTCGTCCTCGGTCTCGAGGAAGCCGATCCTGGGCGTTTCGGCCGACGCTTGACGCCTCAGTCACGCTGATTGCGATGCCGGACATCTTCCGCGGCATCAAGCTCGACCCGCTCGTCCCAGCCACCAGCTGGGCGCGGCCGCGGCGGCGCTCATACCGCCTCGGAAGCCCCAGCGGTCGCCAGCGCCCGTCTCCTCGCGGTGGGCGGCTTCGGGACGGCGACGCTCGCCAGTGCCGCCAGCAGGCAGGCGCCGGTGGCGAGCAGGAAGGCGAGGGTGAAGCCCTGATCGGTGGGCATCCCGGCGGCGGTGACGGTGCCGGCGATCAGGCTGGCGCCGAGCTGGCCGCCGACCGCGCCGCCGAGCGTCCGCATCACCGTGTTCATCCCCGTCGCCACCGCGGTCTGCTGCGGCGGCACCGCCTCGATAATCAAGTTGGCGAGCGAGGCGAAGGCGAGGCCGATACCGGCGCCGAGCAGCGCCGTGGAGACGTAGACGTCGATCGGCTCGGTATGGCTCGCCGAGATCAGGGCGAAGGCGAGCGCCGAGAGCAGCGAGCCGGCGATCAGGGTCACGCGGGAGCCAACCCGGCCGGCGAGCACACCCGCGATCGGGCTGACGATCAGCATCATCATCGTGCAAGGCAAGAGGAAGAGGCCAGCTTCAGTGACCGAGGCGCCGAAGCCGTAACCAGAACTGACCGGCGCCTCGGTGAACTCGGGGAAAAGGATGAACGAGCTGTACATCCCCGCCCCGACGAGAAAGGCCGCCGCGTTCACCGTCCAGACGCCGCGGATTCGCATCATCCCCATGTCGACCAGGGGCTCGCGGACCCGCTCCTCGAAGCGGATCCAGACGACCAACGCCACCAGCGCCGCCGCGATCAGCCCGATCACCCGCGCATCGCCCCAGCCCCATTCGGCCGCCTGGGTGATGCCCAGCAGCAGCAAGACGAGCCAGAGCGAGAGCAGCGCCGAGCCCGCCCAGTCGATCCGTCCGGGCGACTTCACCGGCGACTCGGGGATGAAGAAGATCGTCGCCACAGTCGCGATCACGACCGCGATCAGCGGCAGCCAGAACAGCCAGTGGTAGTTGAGGGTGGAGATGATCGGCCCGGCGAGAACGATCCCGAGGCCGCCACCAATGCCAAGGATTGCCGAGATCATCGCGATCCCCTGCGCCGCTTTCCTGCGCGGAAACTCGTCTCGGATGATCCCGAAGGCGAGTGGGAAGATCGCCCCGCCGGAGCCCTGGACAACGCGAGCGAAGATCAGCATCCCGATCGAGTGGGCGATCGCGGCGAGGAAGGTCCCGACGCCCAGCACCGAAAGCGCCACCACCAGCGTGCGCTCCTTGCCGAACATGTCGCCGAGGCGACCGACGATCGGCGTCAACACCGATGCGCTCAGCAGATAGCCAGTCAGGAGCCAGGCGGTGTCCGTCTCCGAGGCGTGCAGATCCTGCTGGATCGCTGGCAGCGCCGGCGCCACCGCCGACTGCAGCAGCGCGTAGGAAGCGCCGCCGAGCGCGAGCACAGCGAAGGTGATGCCGTAGTGCTGGCGATGCTCATTTGGAGCCCCCCTGCCATCGATCGGTGCCATCGAGGCGCCAGGCTAGCGACCGGCTTAGCTCGGCTTTTCGGTCCGCTTCAGAGTGCGAAATGCGGACTCGATCGCGAGTTTGTTTGCACTACTTAAAATTGGGTAGTAAGCTGCCCGTTCCCACATCGATCCATCCCCCCCCCGACGCGGAAAGGCAGAGGAGGAGCTTCCTTGAATCACATCAAGAGCGCGACCGTTGTTTCCCTGGCCATGGTTGCCCTGAGCATGCTCCTCCCTGCCGCCGCGTCGGCCGCTTGGGCCCCCGCGGGAACCGCCGCCGTCCATCCCGGCGTGCAGACCTTTACCGACGGAGCCCAGTGCACTTCCAACTTCGTCTTCGAGGAAGGGGCCACCGTCTACCTCGGTCAGGCCGCCCACTGCTCCGGCACCGGCGGTCAGACCGAAACCGATGGCTGCACCAGCGGCTCGCTGCCAATCGGCACCCCGGTTGAAGTCACCGGCGCCACCAAACCCGGCACCCTCGCCTACAACTCCTGGCTGACCATGCAGGCGAGCGGCGAGAAAGACCCCGACACCTGCGCCTACAACGACCTCGCCCTGATCCGGCTCGACTCGGCCGACGTCGGCAAGGTCAACCCCTCCGTCCCCGGTTATGGCGGGCCGACCGGCGTCGGCAGCGCCGGCGAAACCGGCTCCACCGTCTTCTCCTACGGCAACTCGGAGCTGCGCGGCGGCATCACCAAGCTGAGCCCCAAGCAGGGGACCGTGATCCAGAACGAAGGCGGCGGCTGGAGCCACATCGTCGTCACCGTCTCCCCCGGCATCCCCGGCGACTCCGGCAGTGGCTTCATGAACGAATCCGGCCAGGCGATCGGGGTCCTCAGCACCTTGCAGCTGGCGCCGCTGGCCGGCACCAACGGCGTCGGGGACCTCGGCAAAGAGCTCGCCTACGCGCAGGCGCACGGCTTCCCGAACCTCCAGCTCGTGCCCGGCACCCAGCCGTTCAACCCGAGCCTGGTCGGCGCCATCCTCGGTGCGTAACTACAAATTGTCCCCGCATACCGGGGACAATTTGTCAGTCGCGCAGCTCGGCGATTAAGCCGTCGAGGTCGAGCGGGGCCGTGCCCATCTGCAGTTCGCCGTCGGGCGAGTGCGGCCACTGCTCCCGCGGGCGGTCCCAGTAGAGCTCGACCCCGTTGCTGTCGGGGTCGGAGAGGTAGAGGGCCTCGCTGACGCCGTGGTCGGAGGCGCCCTCGAGTGGCCAGCGCGCCTCGCTCAGCCGCCGCAGCGCATCGGCGAGGGCGCGCCGGGTCGGGTAGCGGATCGCGGAATGGAAGAGGCCGGTGCTACCCGGGGGCGGCGGCGAGCCGCCTTTGGAGTGCCACGTATTGAGGCCGATGTGGTGGTGGTAGCCGCCGGCGGAGATGAAGGCGGCGTCGGCGCCGTAGCGTTGCATCAGCTCGAAGCCAAGGATGCCGCAGTAGAAGTCGAGGGCGCGGTCGACGTCGGCGACTTTGAGGTGGACGTGGCCGATGTCGACGCCGGGGTCGATCGGCTCGGGCGTCAGATCGCGCGCGTCCTCAGCCATCGAGCACCCCGTCCAGCGCTTCGTTCACCAACCGGTCGGCGTCGGCGTTCTCATTGCGGCGGACGTGGCGAATCGACCAGGAGTCGAAGCCCCGCAGCGCTCGCTTCACCTCTTCGTGCAGCTCTTTCATACCGGCGTTTTTGACTTTGTAGCGCCCTTCCACCTGTCGCACCACCAGCTCCGAGTCGCCAACCAGCTCCAGCTCGGAGCCGCCGAGCGCGGCGGCGCGCTCAATCCCTTTCAGCAGCGCCCGGTACTCGGCGACGTTGTTGGTCGTCTCGCCGATCTTCTCCCCCACTTCCTCCAGCACCCCGCCACCGTCGTCACGGACGACGACGCCGATCGCCGCCGGCCCAGGGTTGCCGCGGGCGCCGCCGTCGACGTTGACGGTGAGGCGGCTCATCGCCCCGCTGCCGCTCTGACGGCCAACCGCAGCCTGCCATCCTCGACCGTCGCGTTCCACTGCTTGGCGGCATGGTCGAGCTGGTCGAGCTCGCCGCCCTTGTCGATCTCGAAGACCGGGCGCAGCTCGTCGCCGACGTCGACTCCCCACTGGTACCAGGAGAGCTCCCAGGCGACGGTTATCCGCACCTCGTCCCGCGCCCCCGCAGAAGCGCCGACGGAGGCCCGTGGGGTGCCGAGCGTGCGACTGAGCCCGACGACGACGCGCCCGGCCTCGCTCGAGTTGAAGCGAGTGACAGCGCGCTCGAAGGAGCCCATCTAAGGCACCTAGCCCTGCTGGAGGTGCGATTTCAGCCGCATCACTGCCTTGGTGTGCAGCTGCGACACACGGGACTCAGTGACGCCGAGGACCTCGCCGATCTCCCGCAGGGTCAGGTTCTCGTAGTAATAGAGAGCGACGACCAGCTGCTCGCGCTCGGGCAGGGAGCTGATCGCCTCGGTCAGCCGGTCCTTGACCTCGGTCGTGGCCAGCGCCTCCTGCGGGTCGGCGGCGCCATCGTCGGCGATCGTGTCGAGCAGGGAGACCTGGTCGCCAGAGGAGTCGGAGACGGTCCAGAGCTCATCGAGCGCGTAGACGGAAGAGTTGGCGATCTCCAGCAGCGCGCCCTGCAGTTCCTCCTCGGTCATGTTCAGTTTCGCGGCGAGCTCAGCCTCGCTCGGTGCCCGCTGCAGCTCGTGCTCGAGCTTGGCCTGAGCGGCTTCGATTTCCCGTGCCCGCGAACGGACCGAGCGCGGCACCCAGTCAAGCGAGCGCAGTTCGTCGATGATCGCGCCGCGGATGCGGGTCATCGCGAAGGTCTCGAATTTGATCCCGCGCTCGGGCTCGAAGCGCTCGATCGCGCCGATCAGCCCGACCAGGCCATAGGAGATTAGGTCGGCGTCTTCGACGTGCGAAGGCAGCCCGGCGCCGAGCCGACCGGCGACGAACTTGACCATCGGCGAGTAGGCGACGACGAGCCGCTCACGGGCGCCTTCGTCCCCGGCGTCCTTGTAGCGGCGCCACAAGTCGCGGAGCTCTACCTCTTTTACGCCCGTTTCCACTCAGGCGATTCTATGGTCGTTTGCGGGGGTTTGTCTCATGCGCGGGGGTGGCTTGCAGCGTAAGTATCACGCAGTCTGGCCGCGTCGACTCTGGTGTAAACCTGGGTGGTCGAGATCGATGCGTGACCGAGCAACTCCTGAATCGTACGCAGATCGGCACCACCCTCCAAGAGATGCGTTGCGAAGGAATGTCTAAGTGAATGCGGGGACACTCCGGCCGCCAACGCCGCCTCACGCGTCCAGAGCCCAAGGCGACGGGTGACGTCGGAGTTGGAGAGTCGGCGGCCGCTCTTGGAAAGGAAGAGCGCCGGCTCGCGCGGGTCGCTGACCAGGGCCCGCCTGCCTTTCTCCAGGTAGCGCCGCAAGGCCCGTTGGGCGGGCTCTCCGACCGGCAGCAACCGCTCCTTCGATCCCTTGCCGAGGACGCGCAGCTGCTCGGTCTCGAAGTCGAGCGCGCCCTCGTCCAAGTTGACGATCTCCTCGCAGCGCAGGCCACAGGAATAGGCGAGCTCCAGCATCGCCCGGTCGCGCAGCTCCAGCGGCGTGTGAGCGGGGATCCGCTCCAGCAGCGAGCGCATCTGCTCGGTGGTGAGGACGCGGGGCAGCTTCTGCGAGCGCTTCGGGCTGGAGACGAGCTCGGCCGGGTTGGCGGCGGCGCGCTCGGTGCGGACGAGGAAGCCGTAGAGGCCGCGGATCGCCGCCAGCTTGCGGGCGACGGTGGCCGCCTCAGCGCCGGCGCCGGAGAGCCCGGCTGCGAAGCGGCGGACGTCGCGGTAGCGAACGTCGGCGGGCCCGAGCCCCTGCTCCCCCGCCCACTCGGAGAAGCCGCCAAGGTCAACCCCATAGGCCCGCCGCGTCCGCTCGGCCGACCCTCGCGCATTCAGGTCACGGTCGTAAAGAGAGAGGGCTTCTTCCCAGGTCACGGGAAGTTGATTCGCGCCGCTCGCCCAGCGTCCTGCGAATCAGTCCCCAATGAAGATCGGCGTGCCCACTTCGACGAGGTCATACAGTTCTTCTACGTCGGGGATCGCCATCCGGATGCAGCCGTGGGATTCGGCATGGCCAAGCGAGTAGGTCTCTTCGGTGCCGTGGATGCCGGCGCCTTCGAAGATCCCCATCCAGCGCGCCTTGATCGGGTTCGACGGCCCTGGCGGGATCGTCTGCCCGGCGAGGCTTCCCGCCCAGGCCGAGTTCGGCACGTGCCAGACCGGGTTTTCTTCCTTTTCCTGGATCGCGTAGAGGCCTTCCGGCGTTTCCAGGCCTTCCATGCCGACGGCGACGGTGTATTCCTTGGTCAGCTTCAAGTGCTGGAAGAGGCGCAGGGTGAAGGTGCCGCGGTCGAGGATCAGATAGGACGGGTACTCGGCGGCGACTTCCTGCTTGGTGATTTCCGGCTTGGTCGCGTGCACCTTGGCGACGATCGTGTGCGGGGCGTTGGCGTTCAGCACCGCT
>DASSNA010000212.1:0-2317 GCA_035688445.1 Solirubrobacterales bacterium
CGTCGCGGTCGTCGAGCAGCAGGCGGACCTTCGGCACCTTCGTCTCGCCGCCGCCAAAGGTCAGGGCGATGAGACCGGCGAAGATCAGCGGGAAGAGGAGGAGCAGGAGCGTCGGCAGCGGCGACCGGGCGCGCCGGCGGAGGTCCTTGCCGACCATGGCGAGGAGGAGGCGCATCAGTCGCGCAGCTCGCGGCCGGTCAGGCGGAGGAACAGGGCGTTCAGGCTCGGCGGCTCGATGGCCACCCGGTCGATGGCGAGCCCACGGCCGTAGATCGTCCCCAGGAGCCCGGCCGCCCCCTGCCGGCCGGCGGTGAAGGCGACCCGCTCCGGCGTGGCGGAGATCACCCGCACGTCGGGGAGCCCGGCGAGAGCGGTCTCCGCGGCGTCGGCCGTGAAGCGCCCCCAGAGGGTGACCACCTCCTCCTCACCGAGCTTCGCCACCAGCTCGGCGAGCGTCCCCTCGGCGAGGATGCGCCCGTGGTCGACGATGCCGATGCGGTCGCAGAGCCGTTCGGCCTCTTCGAGGTAGTGGGTGGTGTAGATCACCGCTGCGCCGGCGTCGGCCACCGCGCGAACGACGTCGAGGATGCTCGCCCGCGCCTGCGGGTCGATCCCCACCGTCACCTCGTCGAGCAGCACGGCGCGCGGCGAATGGACCAGCCCGAGAGCCAGGTTCAAGCGCCGTTTCATGCCGCCGGAGTAGGTCCGGACGGCGTCGCGCGCCCGCCCGGCGAGCTCGACGCGCGCCAGGGCCTGCTCGGCCGCTGCGCCGAGCGCCTTGCCGGACAGACCGTAGAGGCTCCCCCAGAAGCGGACGTTCTCGAGCGCCGACAGCTCCTCGTAGACCGCGACCTCCTGCGGCACCACGCCGAGCTGCCGCTTGCAGCGCAGCGGCTCGGCGGCCAGGTCGACCCCTGCGAAGGTGATGCGCCCCGCGTCGGGGGCGAGCAGGCCGGAGAGCATGGACAGGGTCGTCGTCTTGCCCGCCCCGTTCGGCCCCAGGAGACCGTAGATCTCCCCCCCTGCGACCGCGAAGGAGACGCCGTCGACGGCGGTCTTGTCGCCGAACTTCTTGGTCAGTGCCTCGACGCGGATCACGGTCTCTCCCTTCGCTGGATCGTCGCAGCGGTCAACGTCTCCCATTGCGCCGAGGCAGGTTTTCGCGCCGCAGTCGCAGGAGGTAGTCGAGGTTGCGTCGGATTTGATCGGTCAAACCGGGATCGACGCTCATCGCAAGAGCCTCCCTCAGGTCTCGTTCCGCACGCTCGAGGTACTGGTGAAACTCGCGCCAGGCGAGCTGCCTCGTCGCCGGCAAACTGTCAGGTTTCTTCGCGTTCTTGCGGCAGCGCTTGGCCTGGCCGAGCAAGGCATCGCCGCGAAGTTGGAGCAGGGACGCATTCCGCTGCCATTCCGGATGTTCCTGGAGCTGTCGCTGCAGGAGCGAAAGCGCCTCCGAATGAGCACCGTCGCGGAGCATGGCGACAGCGATGCGCCGGAGCTCCCGCTCCTCCAGACGGCCCCGCGAGGCGGACGCCAGGAGACGCCGGGAGAGGTCGCGCTCGGCCCCACCGGCCCCCTCGCTGACGAGCAAGGCCTCCGCGAGCTGAACCAGGACGGTGGATGGCAAGCTACCCATCTGGTCGAGATGCTGCTTCACCAGCTCCGCGACGGGGGCCGGGTCGCGCAGGGCGTGTTGGACTTCCGCGAAGAGCTGGAGTGCGCGGTAGTTGAGTGGGTCCTTGCTCAAGACCAGCCGCACCAGCTCTTGGGCCTTGCGGAGCTCACCGAGCGCGAGCGCCTGTTCGGCAGCGCGCAGGTCGCGCAATAGAGCATGGCGCGGATGAGCCGGCAGAATGCAGAGGACCCGGATCTCGTCAGTGTCCAGGATCGGAGGCGGGCATCCTTCCTCACGCATGACACGGAAAATCGTCGGGATGCCCTGGCCCTCCGCCTGGGCGAGTTGGAGGCGATTGAAAAACCAGGCGAGAGTCTGATTGCGCCACTTGGGCCCTGAGCGGCCCTCTCTGAATGCCACAGGATCGACACCTAGGGGTAGGGAGCCCGGCGACAGGATCTCGATGCGATCAGAAAAGACGGTGATGCGCGTGGGATCGGTGATCTCGTAATCACGATGCGCGAGGGCGTTGCCCATGGCTTCGTACAAGGCCCGCTTCGGGTACTTGACAGTGTTCGGTGACGTCGGGTCGTTCTTGTCGAAAGCCGTGTAGGACTGGATGTCCAGGAGTTCGGTCAGGCGGCGAGCCTGCTCCAGGATATTGCCGGCCAGCTCGTGCCGCTCCGCATGAGGGTCGGAGCG
>DASSNA010000213.1:0-5084 GCA_035688445.1 Solirubrobacterales bacterium
GCCGCGGCGCAGCGACGGCGGCAGCGCCGCCCGCGCCCCCGCCGTCGCCTCCCCACCCACTAGCGCCGCTCGCGCTCCCGCCCGCGCCCCCACCCTGGCCGACCAAAGTGCCTGGCCGGCCAGCGCGATCTGTGCCGCCGCCACGAGCGCCAGCAGCAGGAAGGGAACCACCGCGACCAGCTCCACCGAAGCGGTCCCCTCCTCCCCGCGTACTGCTCTGCTGACGGCCCGTGACGGCATGTCCGGGACCGTCCCAGGTCACAACACACGTGTGGCGCGCAAAAGGAAAATTCTTAAAAAAATTAGTGGTACGTATTTGCCTCCATCCAGACTTTCCAGATCGCGGCGATCGAAGCCGCCAGGAGGAGAATCCAGAGGAGGGTGCCGCCGCCGGTGGCGAAGAGTCTGTCGCTACCGGCGATCAGGAGGAGGATCATCCCGACGGCGCCGTAGAGAATGGCGCGGCGGCCGTCGCTCAACGTCGCCAGGGTTAGCTGGTTTTCGCGGCTGAGGATGTAAACCATCCAGGAGATCCCGGCCAGCAGGGCCATCGTCAGCGCCGCGAGGACGGCAGCGGCGACGTTGCCGCCGCCGGGCAAGAAGGCGACGCCCAGCGCCAGCAGCATGATGATGGCTACGTTGCGAGCGGTACGCACACGCCCAGTGTACGCCGGTGGAACCGCCTACTTGTGGGTCATCACGATGATCCCGATTATCACTGCGGCGGCGACGGCGGCCAGGGCAAGAACGCCGACAACTGCCGCCCCAGCCGCGGCCAGCGGCCGGTCGTTGCGATTCAGTTCGATGAACTGGCCCGCCCCCCAGATCCCGACCGAGAAAGCGAAGGTGACGCCAATCCCGGCAACAACCGACGCCACCACCGTCTCCCACAGCTCCTTGGTTTGGACGAGCGTCGCGATCATCCGCCCGCCGCCGTGACCGGCGCCCCACGCTGCGCCCGGCGGGCGAAAGCGGCGGCGATCAGCGAGAGCGCCATTAGCGTCACCAGCACCGGCCCCAGGGCCCCACTGCCGAAGATCCGCGTGAAGCCGTAGGTGAGGGCGCCGATCAGCGCCGCCGCCGGCAGGGTCAGCAGCCAAGCGACGACGATGTTGCCGGCGACACCCCAGCGCACCGCCGAGAGCCGTTTGGCGGCACCCGACCCCATCACGCCACCGTTAATCACGTGAGTAGTCGAGAGCGGGAAGCCAAAGTGGGTGGAAGCGAGGATCACCGCCGCCCCCGCGCCCTGCGCCGAAAAGCCCTGCGCCGCGTCCATCTTGATGATCCGGGTACCGGTCGTCTTGATGATCCGCCAGCCGCCGCTGTAGGTGCCGAGGGCAATCGCGGTCGCCGAGGCGACGATCACCCAGGTCGGCGGGTCGGCTTCAGAGCCCAGCTTGCCAGCCGCGATTAGGGCGAGGGTGATCACCCCCATCGTCTTCTGTGCGTCGTTGGTTCCGTGAGCCAGGGCCAGCAACCCGCCGGAGAGGATCTGTCCGTAGCGGTAGCCGCGGGTGACGATCCCCGGCCGCTGCTTGCCCACCACTCGGTAAGAGATGCCGATCGCCAGGGCGGCAACCGCGAGGGCCACAACCGGCGCCACGACCGCCGGGATCAGCACCTTCCCGACCAGGCCTTCGGCGAGAATCACGTCGAACCCGGCCGCCGCCACCGCCGAGCCGACGACGCCGCCGATCAGCGCGTGCGAAGAGCTCGAGGGCAGCCCGAAGTACCAGGTGATCAGGTTCCAAGCGATCGCCCCGATCAGCCCGGCGAAGACGATCGTCGGCGTAATCACTTCCGCGTCGACCACGTCCTTGGCGACGGTCGCGGCGACACTGATCGAGATGAAGGCGCCGGCGAAGTTGAGTAGGGAGGCGAACCCGATCGCCACCGACGGCCGCGCCGCCCCGGTCGAGATCGAGGTGGCGACGACGTTGGCGGTGTCGTGGAAGCCGTTGGTGAAGTCAAAGGCGAGAGCGGTGCCGACGACGATGACGAGAATGACGTCGGAGCTCATAACGCGACCCTCGTCATGAATTCTTGATGACGATGCCCTCGAGGATTTGGGCGGCGGTCTCGGTCGCGTCGATCGCCTCCTCGAGCACCGCGAACATGTCCTTCCAGCGGATCACCACCATTGGATCGATCCCGTTGGAGAAGAGCGAGGCGACGGCGTCACGCGAGATCCGGTCACCGTCGTTCTCGAGCCGGTGGATCTCGATCCAGTACTTGTCGAGGTCTTTGAACGAGGGCAGGTTCTCCAACCCCATCGCCAGCTGTTCGCAGGAAGCGACGAGGACCTTGGTCAGCGCCTGCGCCTGCTCCATCGGCGCCTCGATCTTGTAGAGGCCGAGGAAGTCGGCGGCCTCCTCGGTGAAGTCGACGATGTCGTCCATCTGGGTCGCCAGCGCGTAGATGTCCTCGCGGTCGATCGGGGTGACAAAGGTCGAGTTGAGCCGCCTGATGATGTCGTGGGTGATCCGGTCACCCTCCTGCTCGGCCAGGAGGATCTCCCGCGAGAGCCCGCCGGACTCCGGCCAGGTGTTCATCATCTCGTCGAGCAGCCGCGAGGCGTGCACCGTGTTCTGGCCGGCCTGGATGAAGAGGTCGAAGAAGGTCCGGTCGCGAGGGAGGAGCGAGAAGCGCGCCACTGCGACGGCATCCTAGTGACGCGGCGGACGCGGGTGCTGCTCAGGCAGCCGAGGCGGCCAGGTGCTCCGCGGCACGTGCGGAATGTCGCGCCAGCAGCTCCTCCTGGGCGCTGCGCAATTCGCCGTTGGGCTGGCGCCGCGTCCAGGTTCCATCGTCGCCGAGCTCCCAGCAGCTGGCGTTGTCGGCGAAGCAGCGCTCGAGCACGTCCAGCAGCTCCGCCTTCAGCGCCGCGTCCTCGACCGGCACCACCAGCTCGACCCGGCTGTCGAGGTTGCGCGGCATCAGGTCGGCTGAACCCATCAAGACCCGCGTCTCCTCGCCGCGGCGGAAGGAGTAGACCCGCGAGTGCTCGAGGAAGCGGCTGACGATCGAGTTGACGTGGATGTTCTCGGAGACCCCCTCCACCCCTGGCCGCAGGCAGCAGACGCCGCGCACGTTGAGGTCCACCCGCACCCCCGCCTGCGAGGCCTCGTACAGCGCCTGGATACAGCGGGCGTCGACCAGCGCGTTCATCTTCAGCGCGATCCGCGCCTCTTCACCGGCCTCGTGCGCTGCGATCGTGCGCTCGATCTCCTCGATGATCTGGTCGCGCATAGTCGTCGGCGAGACCAGCACCTTGCGGTACTCGGCCGGTCGCCCATAGCCAGTGAGGAAGTTGAACATCTCGGCGACGTCGGCGCCGATGTCGGCGTCGGCGGTGAAGAGGCCGAAGTCGGTGTAGAGGCGGGCCGTCGTCGGGTTGTAGTTGCCGGTGCCGATGTGGACGTACTCGCGCACCCGCTCGCCCTCGCGGCGGGCGACGAGGATCGCCTTCACGTGCGTCTTCAGCCCGGGAATCCCGTAGACGACGTGGACTCCCGCCTCCTCCAGCGACTTCGCCCAGTGGATGTTCGCCTCCTCGTCGAAGCGCGCTTTCAGCTCGACCATGCAGACCGCCTGCTTGCCGCGTTCGGAGGCGCGGATCAGCGACGGGACCAGCGGCGAGTCGTCGCTGGTCCGATACACGGTCTGCTTGATCGCCAACACGTCGGGGTCGGCGACGGCCTGGGCGACGAAGCGCTCGACCGAGGTGTTGAAGGAGTCGTAGGGGTGGTGGACGAGGAGGTCGCGCTGGCGGATCTCGGCGAAGATGTCGACCGGCTCCTCGTCCTCGCCCTGCAGGCGCGGCTGCGTCACCGGCGTCCAGGGCGGAAAGCGGAGCTCGGCGTGGCCGGGCACGCCGGCGATCGCTTCGAGGTCGGAGAGGTCGAGCAGGCCATCGACGTCGTAGACCTCGCGATCTTCCAGCCGCAGGGCGCTAATCAGCTGCTCACGCAGCTTCGGGTTCATGCCGCTGGCGATCTCCAGCCGAACCACCTCGCCGAAGCGGCGGCGGCGGATCTCGTCCTGCACCGCCTGCAGGAGGTCGTCGGCCTCGTCGGAGATGGTGAAGTCGGCGTCGCGGGTGACGCGGAAGTAGCCGTGGTCGATCACCTTGGTGCCGGGGAAGAGAGCGTCGAGGTTGGCGGCGATCACCTCCTCCAGCGGCACGAATGAGGTGCCGTCGTCACCGACCGGGAGGAACCGTCCGAGCAGCTCCTTCGGAACCTTGACCCGGGCGATGATCTCGGTGCCGCTCTCGGGGTCCTGCAGCAGCACGCCGAGGCTGAGCGAGAGGTTGGAGATGTAGGGGAAGGGCCGGCCGAGGCCGATCACCAGCGGCGTCAGCGCCGGGAAGACTTGCTGCTCGAAGCGGGCGTCGATCTCGCGGCGCTCCGCCGCGGTCGCGTTGTCCAGCGAGACGATCTTGATCCCGTGCTCCTCCAGGGCGGGGCGCAGAACGCCGCCGAAGCAGTGGCAGAGGCGGTCGTCGAGATCGAGCACGCGGCGCTGGATCGCGTCGATCTGCTCGCTCGGGGCGAGGCCGTCAGGACCGCGGGCGTCGATGCCGGCGTCGAGCTGGTCGAAGAGGCCGGCGACCCGGACCATGAAGAACTCATCGAGGTTGGAGGCGTAGATCCCGCAGAAGCGGAGCCGCTCGAGCAGCGGTACCTCGGGGTCCTCGGCGAGTTCGAGCACCCGCTGGTTGAAGTCGAGCCAGGAGAGCTCGCGGTTGGAGTAGAGGGCGGGATCGTCGATAGCCCCATCGTACTGCGGGGCCTTAGCCACCCCGGCGGGCTCAGGCGGCACGGATGTGGGCCTGCGGGCGCGCCGCGGCGGCGCCGACGAGCGCGCGCCGGTAGCCGGCGGCGAGCTGGCCCATCGAGCGCTCCCAGGAGCGCTCGCGAGCGGCGCGGGCGGCGGCGCTGCCGAGCTGCTCGCGCAGCTGCGGGTCGGAGGCGAGCCGCAGCAGGGTGCCGGCGAGATGGTCGGCGTCGGGCCGGCAGAGCAGGCCGGTGTGGCGGTTCTCGATCAGCGTCGCCGGGCCGCCTTCGGCGACCGCGACC
>DASSNA010000117.1:0-2194 GCA_035688445.1 Solirubrobacterales bacterium
CTGCCTGGTGGATGGCCCGGACCTACCACATGAGCCAGATCCCGGGTACGGCCCGCAAGGTGCGCGCCGTGCTCGACTGGACCGCCGGCCTGCCCTTCAGCCGCGACACCGCCGAGGTCGGCACGATCGGCCACCCGAAGCCGCTGATCTGAGCCGCAGGCGCCGCCGCGCAAGAATGACTACGTGGAATACCTGGTCATCATCTTCTTCTTCGGCCTTTCCACCGCCATCATCGGCCGTGCCAAGGGCAGCTCGTTCTTCATCTGGTTCGTGATCGGCGCGGTCCTGCCGTTGCTCGGCCTGATCGCGGTGATCCTCTACCGGGTCGACAAGGACGAACCGGAACGCCAGTGCCCCACCTGCCATAAGCCCCTGAAGCTCTACGTCCAGGTCTGCCCCCGCTGCGGCACCGACCTCTATCTCCCTGATCCCGCCGCCGTGCGCCATCCCGGCGTTCGCTGACTTCTGGGCGCCAGAGCGCCCTTAACTCAGCGCAGCCAGGTCCTGACGATCGCGTTGGCGAAGCCTGCCCCGTAGCGGAAGGCGGCGGGCTTCTTCGAGTGGCCGTGAAGGCGCTGCTCGACCGTGATCGGGACCTCCTTGGCGGGGATGCCGCGCTTGATCGCCTCGATCATGAACTCGGAGGTGTGGAACTGCTCCTGGCGGAGAACGAGTTGGGGGAGGACGGCGGTGCGGACGGCGCGGTAGCCGTTAGAGCAGTCGGTGACGTGGGTGCGGGTGATGAAGGAGACGAGGCGGTTGAAGAAGACGATCCCGAGCTCGCGGGCGAAGTGGTTGCGGTCGGCGTGGCCGAGAACGCGCGAGCCGTGGGCCATCTCGACCTCCCCGTCGAGGATCGGCTTGACCAGGCGCTCCATCTGGTCGGGGCGGTGCTGGCCGTCGGCGTCGAGGGTGACGACGATCTCGGCGCCGGATTCGACCATCAGCCGATAGCCGGTCCGCAGGGCCGCGCCGCCGCCGCGGTTGGTGACGTGGCGGGCGACGAGAGCGCCGTGCTCGGCGGCGACGTCGCCGGTGCCGTCGCGCGAGCCGTCGTCGACGACCAAGACCTCGGTGCGGATGCCGCAGACGGCCGGCGGGATCTGGTCGAGGACGGTGCCGATGTTGTCAGCCTCGTTGTAGGCCGGGATCAGGATCGCGATCTTGTCGCGGAAGCGGTCGGGCAGCCCGGCCTGGCGGA
Organism: Solirubrobacterales bacterium; assembly: GCA_035688445.1. GTDB lineage: Bacteria > Actinomycetota > Thermoleophilia > Solirubrobacterales > 70-9 > VAYN01. Next base: position 1,202 of record DASSNA010000117.1, read on the forward strand.
ACTCCTCCCAGGCCAGCCCCTCGAGTGCCGCCGCAAGCTGCCGCTGGTTGCGCGCCGTCTGCGAGAGCGCCCGCAGGATGAGGATGAAGAGGACGAAGATCGCGAAAACCGCGAGGCCGAGGATGCGGCCGCCGTTGCCCTTCTCGAAGGAGAAGGCGGAGAGCAGGCCATTGACGATTTCGGTCCCGGCGACGAGCGCCAGCCCGATCCCGGAGGCGATCAGGATGAGGACGTCGGCGTTGCGCAGCGAGCGGCGGCGGGCGACCGCGTAGGCGATCATCGCCAGCGCGATGAGGACGCCGGCGGCGCGGAGCGCCGTCAGTTCGGCGGGGAAGATGCCTGCACTCGGGACCATTTGCGACCGGAGGATATGGCCGCGAGGCCGGGTGAGAGGGCGAGGCCGGCCAGTGGAAAGACGAGCGTCATCAGCACCTCGTTGCGCCGCGGGGCGGCGAGGGAGACGGCGCCGACCACGGTGACGAGCGCGATCGGGGTCGCCAGGACGACCAGCTCCCACCAGCGGCGTCGCAGCGCCAGTAGGGCGAAGCCGGCGAGCGCGGCGAAGATGAGAAGGATCTGGACGACGCGGCCGGCGGTCGTGTCCATCGCTTCGCCGACCCCGCTGCCCCACATGCGGCCGACCTTCCGCGCGGTCATCGCCACGTAGCCGATCGGGTCTTCGCTGAAGTACTTGGAGAGGTTTTCCTTGCCGACCTTGCCGAGGGCCTGGTCGCGGCTCAGCCCGGGGTGTTCCTTCTGTACTTCTTCGGCGACCCGGTTGAAGAGCGGGGTGGGATTGACGTCATTCAGCGCTTCCGAGTTCGGCGCCAGGTCGCGGTGTTCGTAGCGCTCGACGAGCAGGGCCTTCACCCGCTGATATTCGCCGTCGGCGGGCAGGTAGGTCCCGACGTAGAGGGCCTTGCCGCCGCCGGTGCTGATCGTCACCGCGCGGTCGAGGACGACGATGTTTCGCACCGTCCAGGGGACGATCGG
>DASSNA010000219.1:0-5446 GCA_035688445.1 Solirubrobacterales bacterium
GTCCCAAGGGTTGGGCTGTTCGCCCATTAAAGCGGTACGCGAGCTGGGTTCAGAACGTCGTGAGACAGTTCGGTCCCTATCTGCTGTGGGCGTTGGAGAGTTGAGAGGAGTCATCCCTAGTACGAGAGGACCGGGATGAACATGCCTCTGGTGTATCTGTTGTCCTGCCAAGGGCATCGCAGGTTAGCTACGCATGGAACGGATAACCGCTGAAAGCATCTAAGCGGGAAGCCGTCCTCGAGATAAGCTCTCCCATCCCCTTGAGGGAGTAAGACCCCTGGTAGACCACCAGGTTGATAGGCCGGCGGTGGAAGTGCAGTAATGCGCGTAGCCGACCGGTACTAATGGGTCGAGGGCTTGACGGATATTTTTTAAATACCTTGCGGTCTTGTGCGGTTTTCAAGCTCCACCGGGGCGGTCTCGCAAAATTTCCGGTGGCGCATAGCGAGAGGGAAACACCTCTTCCCATTCCGAACAGAGCAGTTAAGCCTCTCAGCGCCGATGGTACTTGGAGGGCAACCTCCTGGGAGAGTAGGTCGCCGCCGGTTTTTCTTGAAGCACGGGCCGCGCTAAGTCGCGGCCCGTTTGCGTTCTGGCGAACGGCGCGGGGTCCGGAACAGGCCGGATTCCGCCAATAGGTTGCAGTTGGCGCTGCGCGCGGTCGCTCGGGTCGGACGGGAAGTCCTCCGAGGGGCAACTGGCGAAGGGTCCACGCAACCCTGGCGAGTTCTCCCAACGGGCTCTAGGCCGTACTCGCCGAGGGTTGCGAAGTCTATGAAGAGGTCTACGGCATCGGTCAGCCGTGCGGTGATTGGAGTCTTTGAATCGAACATGGGTTCGTAAGGTACGGAGGGCTCCGGACGGCAAGGAGATTCTGCAACCGGAGTTGCAGGGAGACGGAACAAACGGCTTGGGAAAGCCAAGTAGCGCCGCGACGCTACTGCTGACCAGCAACGCCGCGGCGAACCCCAGAAGCGCGATCGGTTGAAGATCCTACCGACTTTTCGTCAAAGGACAAGACCAATTGCGCGGTCTCGCGGGGCTTCTCGACGTTGGGCGAGTGGCCGGCGCCGGCGATCAGATGGGTCTCGACCCCGGGAAGCACCTTCTTGTATTCGGCGAGCGCGGCGACCGGGTCGTCGATGATCTGCTCTTCTTCTCCCATCAGGACCATCAGCGGCAGGCCGGTGGCTCGCATCCGCTCGTCCAGCGGCTTTTCGTTGGAGTAGTCCTCGGAGCCGGAAGGGGATTCGTCGTAGGCGCTGTAGGTCATCCGGTTGACGTCTTCAACGAATTCGTCGGGGACGTCGAAGCCGGGGGCGAAGGCGACCCCCAGACCCTTTCTGGTCGCGAAGTCGGGCTTGATCCGCCAGAGCGCCTCGCCAATCACCGGCTGGAAGGCGAGACCGGCGATGAAGCCGAGGCTGCCGCGGGAGTTCTCGCCGGAAGCCGTGTCGACGATCACCACCCGGCTGACCAGGTCGCGGTGCCTTTCGGCGAGGGCGACGGAAACTGAGCCGCCGAGCGAGTGCCCGACCACCTCGGCGCCCTCGACGTGGAGCCGTTCGAGCGCTTGGGCGATCACGTCGGCCTGGTTCTCGGGCGTGTAGCCGCTACCCGGCTTCTCCGAGCCGCCGTGGCCGAGCAGGTCGACGGCGATCACCCGGTGGCTGCGATCGAGATGGGGCATCATCCCGTTCCACCAGTTGATCGCGCAGCTGAAGCAGTGGATGAGGACGATCGGCGTCCCGTCACGCGGCCCGTGTTCGGTCACCTGCATTTCGCCGCCAGGAAGGTCGAGGATGCGGCCGCCGGGCTCGTTCACTTCGGCCTTCTTCGTTTCGCCGTCGACCAGCAGCGTGTTGAGCGCCAGCAGCGCTGCCAGCGCGAGCACGACGCCCACCGCGATCTTCCCTCTCCGTCCCACTGGGGTCGTTACCCTAGCCCGGTGAGCCCGAGGCGAGCAAGCTGATGGAGAAGTTCGTGATTGAGGGCGGCGTTCCCCTCTCGGGGGAGGTCGCCGTCGCCGGCAACAAGAACGCGGCCCTGCCGATCCTCGCCGCCTGCCTGCTGACCGAGGAGGAGGTGCTGCTGCACCGGGTGCCGCGGATCCGCGACACCGAAGCCCAGATCGCCCTGCTCGAGCAGCTCGGAGTCGAGGTCGAGTGGGTCGCCGATAACAGCGTCCGCCTCTGCGCCCGCGACGTCGCCGGTGAGGTGGACGAGGAGCTCTCGGGTAAGATCCGCGCCTCATTCCTGCTTGCCGGGCCGCTACTGGCGCGCTTCGGTGAGGCGAAGATGCCGCCGCCGGGCGGCGATTTCATCGGCCGCCGCCGCCTCGACGCCCACCTCGACGCCTTCAAGGACCTCGGCGCCAGGATCGATGGCAATCGCTGGATCGAACTGAGCGCCCCCAACGGGCTCTGCGCCTGCGAGATCTTCATGGATGAGCCCTCGGTGATGGGGACCGAGAACGCGCTGATGGCGGCCGCCCTGACCCCTGGGGCGACCCAGATCGCCAACGCGGCCTCAGAGCCGCACGTCCAGGACCTCGCGCATCTGCTGACCGCGATGGGCGCCCGCGTCGACGGGATCGGCTCCAACGTGATGACCGTCAATGGCGCCGAGAGTCTCGGCGGGGCCGAGCACACGATCTCCTGCGACCACATCGAGGTCGGCAGCTTCATGGCCCTGGCCGCCGCCACCGGCGGCGAGCTGCTGATCCGCGACGTCAATCCCAGGGACCTGACGATGGTCCGGCGCCAGTTCAAGCGCCTCGGCCTCCGCTCTGAGATCAAGGGGCCAGACGTCCTCGTCCCGGCCGGCCAAAGCCTCGAGATCGAAGCCGACCTTGGCGACGCGATCCCGAAGATCGAGGACGGCCCTTGGCCGGCCTTCCCCGCCGACCTCACTTCGATCGCCCTCGCCCTCGCCACCCAGGCCAAGGGCGAGATCCTGATCTTCGAGAAGATGTTCGAGAACCGCCTCTTTTTCGTCGACAAGCTGGTTGCAATGGGCGCTCGGATCACGCTTTGCGACCCCCACAGGGCGATCGTCAGCGGTCCGAGCCGGCTTCATGGTGAGCGCGTCTCCAGCCCCGACATCCGCGCCGGGATGGCGATGCTCATCGCCGCCTGCGCGGCGGAGGGAACCTCGGAGATCGGCGAGATCCGCCAGATCGACCGTGGCTACGAGCAGATCGACGAGCGGCTGCGGGCGCTTGGCGCGCAGATCGAACGCGTTTCTGCCGAGGTCCCGGCGTAGCAGGGATTTTCCGCCGATCCCCGTAAGGTCAGGCCGATGATCCACCCGATTCCGCCCGGAACGCGAGATGTGCTGCCAGATGAGATGCGCGAGCTGCGCAAGCTCGAGCGTGCCCTGCTTGAGGTCTTCGAAGCCCGCGGCTACGGCGAGGTGGCGACGCCGGCGCTCGAATACGACGAGGTTCTGACCCGCGGCGGCGGTCGCAACAACCACGGCGCCTACCGCTTCTTCGACGAGGGCGGCGAGCTGTTGGCGCTGCGCTCGGAAATGACCGTGCCGATTGCCCGCCTCGTCGCCACCCGTTACGCGGGGGCGGAGCCGCCGCACCGCCTCTGCTACCTCGCCGCTGCCTACCGAACCGTCAGCCCGCAGCGGGGCGAGCGGCGCGAATTCCTCCAGGCCGGGATGGAGCTGATCGGCGCCCCAGAGGGCGAGGGTACGGTCGAGGTGATCGAGGTCCTCGGGGCGGCGCTTGACGCCGCTGGCCTCGACAGTACTGTCGTCGGCCTCGGCGACGCCGATCTCTACCGCGAGTTGCTGGACGAGCTCAGCGTCGAGGCGGAGGCGCGCGACTCGGTGCTGGAGCGCCTCGCGGCGCACGACCTGGTCGGCCTCGAGGCAGAGCTCGAGGCGGCCGGCGCTGGCGCGGAGCAGGTCGCCGCCTGCCTCTCGCTCTCGCAGCTGCGCGGTGGACCGGAGGTACTGGAGCAAGCGCGGCAGCACGGCGCCGCTGCCGTCGCCAACGCCGCCGAGCGCCTCACAGGCATCTACGAAGCCCTTGGCTCGCGTCCCGGCGCCGAGCGGGTGCAGTTCGACTTCGGCCTGATGCGCGACCTCAGCTACTACAACGGAGCGATCCTCGAGATCTACGACCCGGCACTAGGCCACGTCCTCGGCGGCGGCGGCCGCTACGACGGACTAATGAAGCGCTTCGGCCTCGATCTCTCGGCTGCCGGCTTCGCACTCGACCTCGGCCGTGTCCACGTCGCCCAGATCGAGGAGCGGCGGCGCGGGGAGGAGGGACGATGAGCGACGGCCCGCTGAGGCTCGCGGTTCCCCGCGGCGCCCTCTTCGGCGAAACCCTCGACGTGCTCGACGGAGCTGGGATCGACACCGCGCCCCTGCGCGGCGACTCCCGCTCCCTGATCTTCGAGCTCGACGAGATGACGCTGGTGACGATGCGTCCCTCCGACGTGCCCACCTACGTTGAGGCCGGCGCTGCTGATGTCGGCATCACCGGCAAGGACGTGCTACTCGAGCAGAGCGACCGCGCGGTCTACGAGCTGCTCGACCTCGGCTTCGGCCGCTGCCGCATGGTCCTCGCCGGCCGCAAGGGTCAGGACCGGCTGGAGGAATCGCAGCGGGCGTTGGGCATGGTGCGGATCGCGACCAAGTACCCGCGGATCGCCGAGCGCTACTTCGAGTCGATGGGCCGCCAGATCGAACTGATCGAGGTCAAGGGCTCGGTCGAGCTGGCGCCGCTGATCGGCCTCGGTGACGGCATCGTTGACCTCGTCGCCACCGGTCGCACCTTGGAAGAGAACGACCTCGAGGTGCGCGAGGAGATCATCGAGTGCAGCGCCCGCTTCGTCGCCAACCGCGTCGCCCACAAACTCCGCGCCGCCGAGATCGACGAACTGACCGCGAAGTTGCGGGAGGCGAGCCAATGAAAGTGAAGCGATTCGAGTGGCAAGGTCCAGGCACTGCATTCGACGTCAGGCTCTGGGATTTCGACGCGTGGCCCAATGTTGAAGCCGACGTGAGGGAGATTCTCCGCGGTTATCACGTCAGCAAAGATCAGGATGCGTACCTGTTGGAGCTAACGGCTCGCTTCGATGCCACCGAGGTCGAGCCGCAATCGCTGCTCGTCGCCCCCGAGGAGCGGGTCGGTGCCCTAGGCCGGATCGATGACCAGCTGCGGCGTTCGATGGAGCTGGCCGCCGAGAACATCCGCGCAGTCGCCGCTGCCCAGGTGGACTCGACGCCCCAGGTCATCGATCTGCCGCAGGGACAGTCGGTGACGATCCGAGAGGTACCTGTGCGATCGGCAGGTATCTACGCACCCGGGGGTCGGGCGGCCTATCCCTCGAGCGTGCTGATGTGCGCCATTCCTGCTCGTGTTGCCGGCGTCGAGTTCATCGCTTTGGCCACGCCGCCGGGTCCAGATGGCAGGGTCAATCCC
>DASSNA010000231.1:0-3576 GCA_035688445.1 Solirubrobacterales bacterium
GAGCTGGCGATCCTTGACGTCGATGTCTCTGGCGAGCCAGTCGATACCTGGGCCAGTTTGCTGCGGGTCGATCGAGACCTTGGGCCGACCGGCATCCACGGCATCCGGGGCCGCGATCTCAGGGGTGCGCCGAGCTTTGAGGAGGTCTTAGGAGATGTGCTCGAGCGCCTCGCCGGAAGGACGGTGGTCGCCCACAACGCCCGGTTCGATTGCTCGTTCCTGGAGTGCGAACTCGACCGCGTCGGAATCGACATTAAGCCGCTGCCTCAGATTTGCACGATGGCGCTCGCGAATTCTCTAGGTCTCGGTGGAAGCCGGATGCGCCTTGCTGATTGTGCCGCTGCTCTGGGGGCCTCACTGACCGAAGCTCACTGCGCGGAGGCCGACGCTTTAGCGTGCGCGTCGATTTTCGCTGCTTTCCTGCGCGCAAAGGGAGCGGTTGCCTTAGGAGAATTCGCGCGGGGAAATGCGCGGCCTCTCACTTCCTGGCCAGCCAGCGGCAAGCGCGCTTCATGTCGACCACGAGGGACGGCAGATGGCCGCTCGGAAGAGCCAAGCTTTCTCGCCTCTCTAATTGGGTCGGCAGATACTGCACTGGGTGCCGACACCGCTCTTGTCGCTCCCTATCTGGAAGTCCTCGACCGCGCGATCGAGGATCGGCGGTTGAGTGAAACGGAGCAGACAGAACTCGCGGCAACCGCGAAGATGCTCGGCCTCTCGGCCGATCGAGTCCGATCCCTGCATAGCGACTACATGGGGACCTTGATCGCGCTTGCGAGGAGGGACTCCGTCATCACTGATCGCGAGCGCTATGACCTCGTCTCAGTCGGCGAAGCGCTCGGGATAAATGAGGTCGAACATCTCCTCGACCAGCCGTTCGAGGGGGTAGAAGTAGCACCGAGCGATTCGCTGGCCGGGAAGACGGTCTGCTTCACCGGGGCCTTGACCTGCACCTATGAAGGAACGCTGGTAACGCGTGATCTCGCCCATAGGTTGGCCGAAGAAGCAGGCATGGTCGTTGCCCCGAGGGTCACCAAGAAGCTGGACATGCTCGTCGTCGCCGACCCGGACTCGGCTTCGGGCAAGGCAGCGAAGGCGCGCGAGTACGGCATCCGCATTGTCGCCGAGGCAGCTTTCTGGCCCATGCTGGGTATCGAAGTCGCATAGCTCTGGCTCGCGCTGTCGGCCGCGTCTGCGACTACCCTGCCGCCGATGGTCGACCGACGCGAGCTGGGTGCCATCTTCCTTGGCGGGGCGCTGGGAGCGTTGCTGCGGGCGGGGCTGGCGGAAGTGCTTCCCGCTGGTGGGGCGGAGTGGCCTTGGGCAACCTTCCTGGTTAACGTCGCCGGCACCGCGCTGCTCGGCTACTGGTTCACGGCCCTGCCGCACAGCAGCTACCGCCGGCCGCTGCTGACGACCGGGTTTTGTGGGGCGCTGACCACCTTCTCCACCGTGCAGCTGGAGTTGGTGGAAATGATCGACGCCAGCAGAATCCAGCTCGCTGTCCTCTACCTTGGGGTCAGCATTGCCGCCGGCCTCGCGGGAGCGCAGGCGGCGACCGCCGCCGCGCGCAGGGCGGAGACGGCGTGAGCTTGGCGGTCTGGATCGGCGTCGGAGTTCTCGGCGGCTTCGGGGCCCTGGCCCGCTTTGGGCTCACCCTGCTGGTCGCCGATCGCCTGCACCCGCACCTCCCGCTCGGGACCCTCGCGGTCAACGTCAGCGGCTCCTTCCTTCTCGGACTGATCGCCGGAGCCTCCCTCAGCGGCGACGCGCGCCTCATCCTCGGCGCCGGCGGAATCGGCGCCTACACCACCTTCTCGACCTGGATGCTGGAGACTCAGCGGGTGGAGGAGGCGGGCATGCGGCGCCTAGCGGTCATCAACATCGTCCTCAGCATCGCCCTGGGGCTGTGCGCCGCCGCGCTCGGCCGCACTCTCGGCGGCCAGCTCTAGAAGCTAGGTCAACTCGTAGCGAATCACCGAGCCGTCGTCGGCTTCGCGCACCCGGCCTTCGTTGACCAGCAGATCAGCGTGGCCGATCACCTCGGAGAGGGTGAGGAAGGCCTGAGTGACGGCGACGTTGCCCCACAGCGCCTGCGCCAGCTCGTAGGCGTTGCGGGGGCGCTCGGCGATCAGCCGGTAGAGCTTCTCCTTGCGCCGGTCGTAGCCGGCGAGGCGGGAGTCGATCAGGCCGACGTGGTCGGTGATCGGCTCGCCGTGGCCAGGGAGGACGATCTCGATCGGCATCCCACGGGTCTTGCGCAGCGACTCGATGTAGGTGACGAGCGCTTGCGGGCGCTTGGAGGAATCGTCAAGCGGGCGGGCGAGGAGGGGGTTGGAGGAGATGCTCGGGAGCAGGTGATCGGCGCCGATCAGGATCTGCCGCTCGGCGTCCCAGAAGACGGTGTCCGATGGGCTGTGGCCAGGGCGATGCAGCGTTTCCAGGCGCCGGTCGCTCAGCTCCAGCACCTCGCCGTCGTCCAGTGGCCGCGTCACCGTCACGTGCGAGCCCCAACTCCGGAAGCTGCGCGAGACGCTGCGCAGGGCGACGGTTACGTCTTCGGGGATGCCGTTCCGCAGCATGATCTCGACGGCGAACTGGTCGTCGAGCTCGGCGTCCTCCTCGAAGACCGCGAGCCGCCGCGCCGCCGCGCCCAAGGCCGCCACTTCCGCTCCCGAGCGCTCAGTCAGGATCTCGACTAGACCGAGGTGGTCGATGTGCTGGTGGGTGACGACGATCAGCTCAAGGTCGGCGATCTCGTGCCCGCGCTCGGCCAGCCGGGCGCCGAGCTCGTCCAGCGCCTTGCCCGAGTTGGGGCCGGTGTCGACGAGCGTCAGCGGCTCGTCCTCGATCAGGTAGCAGTTGACCCGCCCGACCGCGAAGGGGGTCGGGATCGCGAAGCGGTGGATGCCGGCGAGCGCCGCCTGCTCGAGCGCTTGCTCCGGCGTCAGGGTCACGCCCGGATCAGGGCCAGGACCTCGTCGCGCCGGCGCTCCATGTCCTCCTGCGAGATCAGGCTCTCGAGGTTGAGCCGCAGCAGCGGCTCGGTGTTGGAGGGCCGGACGTTGAAGTGCCATTCGGGGTAGTCGATGGAGACCCCGTCGAGACGGGTGATCTCCCCGTCGGAGTAGCGCCCGGCGATCTCTTCCATCTTCGCCGCCTGGTCGGCGACCTCGGAGTTGATCTCTCCGGAGATGAAGTACTTGGCGCGGAACTCCTCCATCAGCTCCGCCATCGAGCGACCATCGAGCGAGATCAGCTCCAGCACCAGCAGTGCCGGGATCGTCCCCGAGTCGGCGTTCCAGAAGTCACGGAAGTAGTAGTGGCCGGAGACCTCACCGCCGAAGGCAGCTTTCTCCTCGCGCATCCGCGCCTTGAAGAAGGCGTGGCCGACGCGCGAGAGGTCTGAGCGGCCGCCCTCAGCCGCAACCAGGTCCGGCACGGCGCGGCTCGAGCGCGGGTCGTAGAGGATCGTCGCACCCGGGTTCTTCTGCAGGACCGAGCGGGCGAGCAGGGCGCAGATGAAGTCGCCGTCGCAGAAGGTCCCGGTCGCGTCGATGAAGAAGCAGCGGTCGG
>DASSNA010000232.1:0-5453 GCA_035688445.1 Solirubrobacterales bacterium
AGCGATCGGGGAGGCAACCGACCACTACGCCCAGAGCGCCGGCTTCCCGATGATCCTGCTCGAATCGACGGAAGCTCCCGAAGAAGAAGCGGCACCGGAAGTGGCGAGCGAACCGGAAGTCGAAGCGGCCGCCGAAGAACCCGCGCCGGTCGCGGCGGCGCCCGCGACCGCGCCGGCCGAAGTGCCGGTGGTCGAAGAACCGCTCCCCGGCGCTCCGGAACCGGTAGCGCCGGTTCTGGAAGAACCGCCCGTCGGGCTGCCGGAAGTGAAACACGTCTTCGTAATCATGCTGGGCGAAAACGGCTTCGAAGAAACCTTCGGCAAAGCCTCGAAGTCGAAGTTCCTCGGCAAAGAACTGCCGGCGCAGGGCGAGCTCCTGACCAACTACTTCGCGGTGACGAAGGGCGAGCTGGCAAACCAGGTCGCGCTACTGAGCGGCCAGGGGCCGACGCCGGAAACGGCCGCCAACTGCCCCAACTACGACGACATCTCACCCGGCACCGAATCGATTGAAGGGCAAGTTGAAGGGAATGGCTGTGTCTATCCCGCCACGACCAAAACCCTGCCGGGGCAGATGGCCGAAGCAAAGTTGAAGTGGCGGGCCTATGTCGAGGGCATCGAAGACGGCGCCGCCGAAGGCAAGCCGGCGACCTGCCGCCATCCGGACCTCGGAGTTCCCGATCCTGACCAGGTACCGACGCCGGAAGGGCCCTATGTCACCTGGCGCAACCCCTTCGTCTACTTCCACTCGATCATCGACGCGCCCGAATGCGCCGAAGCCGACGTCGGTCTGCCGCAACTGTCGACCGACCTGAAGCTGAAAGCGGAAAAGTTCCCCGCGTTTGCCTACATCTCCCCGGGCTTACTGACTTCGCCGGAAGCGTTCCTGAAGACCGTCGTGCCTGAGATCAAGGAATCGCGCGCCTACAAGGACGGGGGCATGCTCGCGATCACCTCCGCCGAGGCGCCGCAGGGGGGCGAAAAACCCGACGCCAGCGGCTGCTGCAACAACCCGGCCTATCCCAACCTGCCGGTTCCGCCAGCCGAAGCGCCAGCGACCGGGCCGGTGCGGGAAATGGGCGGCGGCGGCCGGGTTGGCCTGCTCCTGCTCTCACCCTTCGTCGAACCCGGGACGACCAGCGAAACCTATTTCAACCACTATTCACTGCTGGTCACGATCGAGGAAATGTTCGGCCTCGAACGGCTCGGCTACGGCGCCGAACCGGCCCTCACCGGCTTCGACGAATCGATCTTCAACGCCGGCAGCTAGAGCTCCCATCGCGAGACCGCAAAAAAGCACCTTCACGGTGCTCTTTTGCGGTCTCGCGGTTCAGTCGAGCAGGATCAGCAGCGCGGTGAGCAGGCCGAGGGCGATGCCGGTGACGGTTAGCGTCCGCAGCGGCCAGGGGGCGGCCTCGTGGAAGCGGCCTTCGCGCAGCGCCCGCTGCATCGCCTCGCGGTTGGCAGTGCCGTAGGCGATCGCGAAGATCCCCCGCAGGGCGAAGCCGACGCCGGCGACCACGTAGGGCCAGGTCGAGGCGGTCTTGCTCAGCTCCGGCACCACCCGCCCGACGCCGAGCGCGACCGCCAGTGCCGTCAGCCCGGTCCGCCACCAGGCGAGCTGCGTCCGCTCACCCGCCAGGTAGGTGCGGCGAGTAGCGTCGACGAGCTGGGCCGGGTCGGAATGGGGCTTCAGTGGCTGCTCGTGCTCCTCCACACCTGAACTGCATCAAATTTCCGGTCCAGCAGGCGTGAAATTTGATGCAGTTCGGGGTTAGGCGCTGGTTTTTGGGGCCAGCGCCGGGGCCGTTGCACCCTCGCGGATGCCCCACCGCTCGTGGAGGCGGCGCAGCGGGGCTGGCGCCCACCAGTTCCACTTGCCGAGCAGCTCCATCAGCGAGGGCACCAGCAGGGCGCGGATGATGGTGGCATCGATCAGGACCGCCAGCGCGGTGCCGACGCCGTTCTCCTTGATGAAGATGATCTTCGAGGTGGCGAAGGCGAACATCGCCACCGCGAAGAGCAGCGCCGCGGCGGTGACGATCCGGCCGGTCCGCTCGAGGCCGATCGCCACCGACTCCGAGTCGGAGGCGCCGCCATCGCGCGCCTCCTTGATCCGCGAGAGCAGGAAGACCGCGTAGTCAGTCGAGAGGCCGAAGGCGACGGCGAAGAGCAGGATCGGCATCGTCTGCTCGATCGCGCCAGGGCTGGTGTAGTCGAGGAAGCCTTCGAGCCGGCCGTCCTGGAAGATCAGCACCAGCAGGCCGAAGACGGCGCTGAGGTTGAGGAAGTTCATCAGCAGCGACTTCACCGGAAGCACCACCGAGCCGGTCATCAGGAAGAGGATGACCAGGGTGGCGAGGACGATGATCGCCAGCGCGTAGGGCAGGTGCTGGGTGAGGCTCGACTGGAAGTCGACGAAGTCGGCGGTGGCGCCGCTGGCCAGCACCGTCGCCCCCGCCGGCTCGCGCAGGTCGCGGATCGCCTTCACCGTCGTTTGGCTAGCGTCGGAGGCGAAGGGGTGGGCGGAGGTCGCCTGCAGGGCGGTGACCCCGGGAGAGAGCCGTTGCGGCGGCGCCACTTCGGAGACGCCTTCGACCCCGCGCACCTCGCGGGCGAACGCGGCCGCCGCTTTCGGGCCGCCGCCTTCGAGGTCGATCCAGATCGGCGTTTCGTGGTAGGGCGGGAACTGCTCGCTGATCGTGTCGTAGGTCTGCCGCGCGCTGGCCGAGGTCGGCAGCACGGTCGGGTCGACGGTGTTGAACTTGATCCCGAAGAAGGGCAGGCCGAGCAGGATCAGGAAGGCAGCGCTCAGGGTCGCCACCGGCACCGGCCGCCGCATCACGAAGCGCGAGAGCCGGTACCAGAAACCCTCGTGCGCTGGCCGCGCGTCGGCCTCGGCGCGGCGCTGGAGGAACTTCGGCGCCCCCGCGTTGACCCGGGTCCCCAGCAGCGTCAGCACCGCCGGCAGCACCGTCAGCGAGATCGTCGCCGCGAACAGCGCCACCAGCGCACCGCCCAGCCCCATCGAGTAGAGGAAGCGCTGCGGGAAGACCAGCAGCGAGGCGAGCGCCGCCGCCACCGTCAGCGAGGAGAAGAAGACGGTGCGCCCGGAGGTGGCGAGCACGCGCCGCATCGCCGCCAGCCCCGGCCCGTCCTTGGCGATCTCCTCGCGATAGCGGGAGACGATGAAGAGGCTGTAGTCGATCGCTAGCCCCAGCCCCAGCGCCGTCGTCAGGTTGAGAGCGAAGATCGAGATCGAGGCGAATTCGCTGGCGAGGCGGAGGATCAGGAAGGTGCCGACGATCGCGAGGCCGCCGATCATCAGCGGCAGCACCGAGGCGACGAGGCTGCGGAAGAAGAGCAGCGAGAGCAGGAAGAGGAGGGGGAAGGCGAGCATCTCCGCCATCCGCAGGTCCTTCTCGACCTGCTTGTTGACCTGCTCCTGGGCGAGCGCGGGGCCGCCGACGAGGACGCCTTGGTGCTGGGAGAGCTGGTCGGCGATGTCGGAGCCCGTTTCCTGGGCCGCCTTGTCCTCGGTCGTCTTCAGCGCGACCGCGAAGTAGGTGCTCTGGCCATTACGCGAGACGAAAGCGCGGGAGCGGGTGTCGTAGTACCCCGTCACCGAGGCGACGTCTTCCCGTTCGCGCACTTCGTTCTCGAGCGCCTCGACCCGCTGCCGCGTCGCCGGCTGCGCGACCGGTGCGTTTTCGACCACCGCGACCACCGCCGGCACCCGCAGCCCGGCTTCCTGGAGTCGGTCCATCGCCTTCACCGTCTCGGTCGCCGGGTCTTCGGCGCCGTAGGGATCGAGGCGGCTGGCGACGCCGCCCCCGAGCGCGCCGGCGAGGAGGAAGAAGGCGATCGCCAAGAGGCCGATCCGTTTCGCGTTGCCATTGGCCAGTCGGGCCAGGGAATCGAACATCAGCTGCTCCTTTTCTCAGGAGCGGAGTCGAGGAGCTTTGCCTCCATCCGCTCGCACCAGTCTGCGTACCACTTGGTGAGCTCGAGCCCGCTCTCGAGGACGATCTTCGGGAAGGGGTCCTCGATCTCACCTTTCATCTCTTTGATCGCTCGCAGCCGCTCGTGGACGGCGAGCCGCTGCTTCCGCATCTCGCGCAGGATCTCGACCGCTTCCTCCCGGGGCAGCGCCCCGGCGAAGAACAGTTTCAGCAGTCCTTCGTCGCGCGTCTCGAGGACCTGCGGCGCTTGTCGCAACCAGGACCGCAGCTCCTCCTCGCCATCGGCGGTGATCTCATAGACGGTCCGTTTGCGACCGCCGGTCGGACGCTCGGAGCCGACTATCAGCCCCGCCTCAGAGAGCCGCTTCAGCTCCGGATAGATCTGCCCGTAGCTGGCTGCCCAGAAGAACCGGGTCGAGTTGTCGACCACGGCTTTGATCTCGTAGCCGGACCGCGGTTCCCAGCGGACCACTCCGAGGATCACGTAGGCGGTGGGGCTCAGCTCCATGTATCTCCACTATATATCAAATAGATATATCTGCAAGCGTGATCGTGCTTCGCTTATGGTCAGCGCTCGCAATCGAAAAGAAGAACCAGGTGGAGAGAGGAGCTTCAGATGTCGCTTGACCAAAGCAAGGTGGGCCGGGTCGTGGCCGAACAGATGGAGGCGATCGAGAACGACTACGGCGACGACTGCGAAATCGGCGACGTCTGCACGATCGTCGAGGTGGTCGGGCCGCACGGTTCGCACGTGCGGGTGCGCAGCAGCGACATGCGCCCCCACAGTGGCCTCGGCCTGATCCGGATGGCCGAACAGGCGATGCTCGGCAACCTTGGGGGCGCAGCCGAGTAACCCGCTCTCTCCGACTATCCTCAGCCTGCGATGAGTGGGGACGGATCGGACATCGTTGTAATGAAGTTCGGCGGCACCTCGGTGGCCGGCGCCGAGCAGATCAAGCGTGCCGCCGGGCGGATCGTCGCTGCTCGCGAGGCCGGCAATCGGGTCGTCGCCGTGCTCTCCGCTCGCGGCAAGACGACCGACGAACTGGTCGCGGCGGCGCAGGAGATCTCCGAGCGCCCCGACCCGCGCGAGATGGACATGCTGCTCTCGACCGGGGAGCGGATCTCCTGCGCGCTCTGCGCGATGGCGATCCACGACCTCGGCCACCAGGCGATCTCGCTGACCGGCTCGCAGGCGGGGATCGTCACCGACTCCTCCCACACCAAGGCGCGGATCATCGACGTCCGCGCCGACCGCATCAGCGAGGCGCTCGACCAGGACCGGATTGTCCTCGTCGCAGGCTTCCAGGGCGTTTCGACCCGGAGCCGCGACGTCACCACCCTCGGCCGCGGCGGCTCTGACACCACCGCCGTTGCCCTCGCCGCGGCGCTGCAGGCCAGCGTCTGCGAGATCTACACCGACGTCGCGGGCGTCTTCAGCGCCGACCCGCGACTCGTCCCGGACGCCCGCAAGCTCGAGACGGTCTCGTT
>DASSNA010000254.1:0-4880 GCA_035688445.1 Solirubrobacterales bacterium
GCACGATCAGCCGGGCGATCGCGCGCTCGGTGTCGGTCATCTCGAGCCGGTCGATCCACTCGGCGGCAGCGCGCGCGGAGAGCGCGCTGTACTCGGCGATGCTGATACCGCCGACCTTGACCGCCAGGCTCTCCGGACGCAGCCGGGCGCCGTCGCAGGCGGGGCAGGGCTGCTCGGCCATGTAGCCCTCGATCCGCTCGCGGTTGGACTCGGAGTCGGTCTCCTCGTAGCGCCGCTGCAAGTTGTTGACGATCCCCTCGAAGCGCACCTTGTAGGAGCGGCGGCGGCCGAAGCGGTTGGTGTAGGAGACCTGGTGGCGCTCGTCGCCGGTGCCGTAGAGGAAAACCTCTTTCTCGGACTGCTTCAGCTGCGCCCACGGCTTCTCAGCGTCGACGTCATAGGACTCGGCGACGGAGGCGATCAGCCGCCGCCAGTAGGCGGTGACGCCGCGGTTCCAGGGCTGCAGCGCCCCCTCGGCGAGCGAGAGGGTTGGGTCGGGGACGACCAGCTCCGGGTCGATCACCCGCTGGAAGCCGAGGCCGTGGCAGCGGTCGCAGGCGCCGTGGGGCGAGTTGAAGGAGAAGATCCGCGGCTCCATCTCCGGGATCGAGGTGCCGCAGTTGAGGCAGGCGAACTGCTCGCTGAACAGCAGCGTCTCTCCCGCCTGCTTGCCATCGACGATCTCGACTTCGATCAGGCCGGCGGCGATGCCCGCGGCCGCTTCCACCGACTCCGAGAGACGCCGCCGCAGGTCGTTCTTCATCACCAGGCGGTCGACGACGATCGCGACGTCGTGTTTGTACTTCTTGTCGAGGGAGATGTCCTCGTCGAGGCGGCGCAGCTCGCCGTTGATCTTGGCCCGCGAGTAGCCCTCGAGCCGCATCTGCTCGAGCAATTTGCCGTACTCGCCTTTGCGCCCGCGCACGACCGGCGCCATCACCATGAATTTGGTCCCGTCCTCCAGCGTCATCAGCCGGTCGACGATCTGCTCCTGGGTCTGACCGCTGATCTGCTCGCCGCACTCGGGGCAGTGCGGGACCCCGATCCGCGCCCAGAGCAGCCGCAAGTAGTCATAAATCTCGGTTACCGTCCCCACCGTCGAGCGCGGGTTGCGGGAGGTCGTCTTCTGGTCGATCGAAATCGCCGGCGAAAGCCCCTCGATCGAATCGACGTCGGGCTTCTCCATCAGACCGAGGAACTGACGCGCGTAGGCCGAGAGCGACTCGACATAACGCCGCTGGCCCTCCGCGTAGATCGTGTCGAAGGCAAGGCTCGACTTGCCGGACCCGGAAAGGCCGGTGATGACGATCAGCGCGTCCCGCGGCAGCTCAACGTCGATGTCCTTGAGGTTGTGCTCCCGGGCGCCCGAGATGACGATTCGCTCAGAGGCAGCCACTTACGTCGATTCTACGCAGACGAACAGATGTTCCCAGGGGAGAATTCAGGGTCCGAACGCCCTTATCCCCGGTATGCGGGGAGAAATGCGTTCGCATCACGAGCTAGCGGAGTTGGCGCGGAGCCAGAATGGCGTCCTCTCCTACGCTCAACTGCGAGAGCTCGGCTTCTCGAAAGGGCACATCGCGCGAGCCCATGAGGCCGGACGGCTGCAACGGGTCCACATGGGCGTGTACGCCATCGGCCACACCGCTCTCTCGGATCGCGCCCGAGCGACGGCGGCGCTCTTGGTCTTCCCGGGGACGGCGGTATTGAGCCACGGCTCGGCCGCCTGGCTCTGGGGGTTGGTCCCAACTGCGCCGCGGGAAGCCGAGGTGACGGTGGCGGCGAGGGGAAATAGGCGCCATGGCCTCAGGGTCCACCGCGTCTGGTCCCTGCCTGACGACGAGCGCACGATCTACGAGGGGCTTCCCGTGACTTCGGTGGCGCGGACCCTCGTCGACCTAGCCGGCACCAGTTCCGGCAGGGGGCTGAGCAGGGTGGTCGACCGGGCGCGACGGCGCAGCAAACTGGACCTTGCGGCGGTTGACCGGGCGCTCGGGCGGCGCTCTGGCAGCTTCGGGAGGGAGCGCCTCCAGGATGTCTTGCGGCTTTATCGACAGCCAGTCTTCGACCGCGCCCGCTCCGAGCTCCTCTTCCTCGACGCGATCCACGATGCGGACCTTCCCGCGCCGAGGATGAACACGTGGGTGGAGAGCTGCGAGATCGACGCCTACTGGGAGACCGAGCGCTTCGCGGTCGAAGTCGACGGCTGGGAGAGCCATGGAAGCCGCGAAGCATTCGAGAGCGACCGCTTGCGCCAAGAGGATCTGAAGCTGGCCGGAATCGACTCGATCCGGATCACCGCAAGGCGTATCGAACAGGAACCAAGGGTGGTCGCAAAGCGCCTGAAGCTCCTCCTAATGCGGCGCCGAGCCGAGCTCGGACTCTGACCTACAAATTGTCTCCGGTATGCGGGGACAATTTGTAGTTACGCGCCGGCCGTCATCCCGTCGAGGTCACGGCGGAGCTCGCGGAGCTCGTCGCGGAGGCGGCCGGCCTCCTCGAAGCGGAGGTCGTCGGCGGCGGCCAGCATCTCCTCCTCGAGGGCGACGATCGCCTTCTCCAGCTCCTCGGGGCTGGAGAACTCCCCGCCCCGGCGTTGCCGCCGCTTGCGCGGCGCCCGGTCCTCCATCGCCAGGAACTCGGCCATCTCGGAGATCCCTTTGCGCACCGTCGCCGCGGTGATCCCGTGCTCTTCGTTGTAGGCGACCTGAATAGCACGGCGGCGGTCGGTCTCACGCATCGCCGCCTGCATCGCCGCAGTCTCCTTGTCGGCGTACATCAGCACCCGCCCGTTGACGTTGCGTGCCGCCCGACCGATCGTCTGCACGAGGCTGGTCTCGCCGCGCAGGAAGCCCTCCTTGTCGGCGTCGAGAATCGCCACCAGCGAGACCTCGGGCAGGTCGAGGCCCTCGCGCAGGAGGTTGACGCCGACGAGGACGTCGTACTCACCAAGGCGCAGGTCGCGGACGATCTGGATCCGCTCCAGCGTGTCGACCTCGGAGTGCAGGTAGCGGACCTTGACCCCGTACTCGAGCAGGTAGGCGGTCAGGTCCTCGGCCATTTTCTTCGTCAGCGTCGTCACCAGGGTGCGGTCGCCGCTCGCCGCCACCCGCTTCACCTCGTTCATTAGGTCGTCGATCTGGTTCTTCGTCGCCCGCAGCTCGATCTCCGGGTCGACGATCCCGGTCGGGCGGACGATCTGCTCGACGGTGCGGCTCGATTCCGCTTTCTCGAACGGCCCCGGCGTCGCCGAGACCATCACCAGCTGCTTCACCCGGTCGAGGAACTCGTCGAACTTGAGCGGCCGGTTGTCGATCGCCGAGGGCAGCCGGAAGCCGTAGTCGACCAGAGTCGTCTTCCGCGAGCGATCCCCCTCGTACATGCCACCGATCTGCGGGATCGTCTGGTGGGACTCATCGACGAAGACGACGAAGTCGTCGGGGAAGTAGTCAATGAGGGTGTGTGGTGGGCTGCCCGGGGGGCGGCCGTCGAGGATCCGCGAGTAGTTCTCGATCCCGGAGGTGAAGCCGAGCTCCTTGATCATCTCGAGGTCGTACATCGTCCGCTGCCGCAGCCGGTGGGCCTCCAGCTGCTTGCCCTCCGCTTCGAGCTCGGCCGTGCGCGATTCTAGTTCGGCGCGGATCTCGTCGACGGCGCGGTCGACGGTCTCGTCCCTGGTCACGTAGTGGGAGGCCGGCCAGACCGAGACGTGGTCGATCACGTCGAGGACCTCGCCGGTGAGCGGGTCGAAGTGCTGGATCCCCTCGATCTCGTCGCCGAAGAGGGCGATCCGGTAGGCCGACTCGGCGTAGGAGGGCATGATCTCCAGCACCTCGCCGCGGACCCGGAAGGCGCCGCGGCCGAGCACCTGGTCGTTGCGCTGGTACTGCATCTTCACCAGCTTGCGCAGGACGTCGTCGCGGTCGATTTCCTCGCCGACCTTGAACAGCTGCATTTTTTCGTTGTAGACCTGAGGCGAGCCGATCCCGTAGATGCAGGAGACCGAGGCGACGATGATTACGTCGCGACGGGCGAACAGCGCCGCGGTGGCGGCGTGGCGGAGGCGGTCGATCTCGTCGTTGATCGAGGAGTCCTTCTCGATGTAGAGGTCCTGCGCCGGGACGTAGGCCTCCGGCTGGTAGTAGTCGTAGTAGGAAACGAAGTACTCGACCGCGTTCTCGGGAAAGAACTCGCGAAACTCGTTGCAGAGCTGCGCGGCAAGCGTCTTGTTGTGGGCGATCACGAGCGAGGGCCGCTGCACCTCGGCGATCGTCGCCGCCATCGTGAAGGTCTTGCCGGTGCCGGTGGCGCCGAGCAGGGTCTGGAAACGGTCGCCGCCGCGCAGCCCCTCGGCCAGCCCCGCGATTGCCTTCGGTTGGTCCGCCGTCGGAGAGTAGGCCGGGTTCAGCTTGAAATCGGGCACGTTCAGAACATAGCTGGCGCATATGCTGGGGCCGATGAGGCTTTCGCGTGCCGCGCTTGCGGCTCTTTTCACGTTTACGGGAGCGATGCACTTCCTGCGGCCGCGCTTCTTCGAAGCGATTGTGCCGCCAGCGATCGAGGGGCAGAAGCAGGAGGTGGTGGCGATTAGCGGCTACGCCGAGATCGCCGGCGCGGCCTTCGTCCTCCACCCCGCCTCCCGCCGGCTCGGCAGGTGGTGGCTGCTGGCCCTGCTGGTGGCCGTCTTCCCGGCCAACATCCACATGGCGGTCAACCCCGAGCAGATCCGCGGGCTCGATATGCGCAAATTCCCGCGCTGGGCGCTCTGGGCGCGCTTGCCGCTGCAGCCGCTGGCGATGTTGTGGGTTTGGCAGGCAACTCGCCAATAGCGAATGGCTTCGTCACTAATTTTAATGTTTTGTCTGTAGAGCTTCTGTCTT
>DASSNA010000262.1:0-2522 GCA_035688445.1 Solirubrobacterales bacterium
CGGCGCGGACGCCGATCAGCACTCCCAGCTGGGAGAAGAAGAACCCGACCAGCGCCAGAGACGGGATCAGGACGAGAACGTTTTCGACCGGCAGCCCGACCAGGACGACGGAGACGACGAAGGTCAGCAGCGCCACGATCAGCCCGCGCATGAAGCCGCCGAGCGAGAAGGCGAGCAGCAGCTCGGCCGGCGAGGCGGGCGAGGAGAGCTGGTCCTGGATCGCCCCCTGGAACTTCTGCTGCAGGATCGAAGAGGAGTTGTTGGTGAAGGCGTTGGTCGAGAAGGCCATCATGATCAGGCCGGGAATCACGAAGAGCACATAGTCGATCCCGTGCAGTTGCTTGATCCGCGAGCCCAGCGCCGCGCCGAAGATCGTGATGTAGAGGAACGTTTCCAGCATCGGCGCGCCGATCGTCTGTTTCTTGATCTTCATGAAGCGGTTGACCTCGCGGCGCCAGAGCGTCGCGAAGCGGATCTGGGCGGCGCTCATGCCTCGACCTCCAGCTCGATGTGCGAGCGCGAGAGCTCTTTGCGCCCGACCAGGGCCAGGTAGGCGTCCTCGAGGTTGGCGACTTCGAAGCGCTCGGCCAGCACCTCGCTGGTCCCCTCGGCGACGATCTGCCCCTCGGCGATGAAGGCGATGCGGTCGCAGAGCTGCTCCGCCTCCTCGATGTAGTGGGTGGTGAGGAGGATCGTCGTCCCCTCCTGGTTGATTTTCTGGACGTAGTGCCAGAGCTCCAGGCGCAGCTCGACGTCGACGCCAGCGGTCGGCTCGTCGAGGATCAGCAGCTCGGGGCGGTGCATCATCGCCCGGGCCAGGATCAGCCGCCGTTTCATCCCGCCCGAGAGGGTGCGGGTGCGCTCCTCGCGCTTGTCGGTGAGTGAGAAGGTCTCGAGCAGCTCCTTGGTGCGCTCGCGGCGATCCTTGGCGGGCATCCCGAAGTAGCCGGCGTGGTAGTCGAGCGTCTCCTCGACGGTGAGGAACCAGTCGATGTTCGGCTCCTGCGGCGCCAACCCGACCGCCTGGCGCGCCTCGGCGTAGTTCTCGATCGCGTCGTGGTCGAAGATCTCGATCGAGCCGCCGGTCGGCTGCGCGAGCCCGGTCGTGCAATGGATCAGCGTCGACTTGCCGGCGCCGTTGGGGCCGAGCAAGCCGAAAAACTCGCCCTCCTTGATCTCCAACGAGACCCCGCGCAGCGCCTCCACCCCGTTCGGGTAGCGCTTCTCCAGGCTGTCGATGGCGAGGGCCTTCATGCGAGCCCCACACTAGCCAGCCGCCGACCTCGGCCGGCGTTCGTCCTTTTCCGGGCATACGTGGGTAAAAAGACGAACGCCGCGCTGGGTGTCGTATAAACGCCTCGTGCCCGCACCGCTGCTTGCTGTCGATGCGCCCTCGATGCTCTTTCGCGCCTTCTATGCGCTGCCGAGCAAGATCGTCGGGCCGGACGGGCGGCCGGTGAACGCGCTGCTCGGCGCCGCCAACCTGATCCTGCGCGAGGTCGAACGGCACCAGCCGCGGGCGGTGGTGCTCTGCTTCGGGCCCGATGCCGCCGCCTACCGGACTGAGCTCTATCCCGCCTACCACGCCGAGCGCGAGGAGGCGATGCCCGAGGAGCTCCCCCACCAGTTCGCCGACTCACGCGAGTTCTTCGAGGCGTTTGGCTGGACGGTGGCGGTCGCCGAGGATCTCGAGGCCGACGACCTGCTCGGCACCTACGCGAAGCTCGAGGCCGAGGCCGGCGGGCGGGCGCTGCTGCTGACCGGCGACCGCGACATGTACCAGTGCGCAGACGAGAAAGTGACCGTGCTCTACGTCCGCACCGGCGGCAAAGCCGGCGCCGAAGAGGTGGGGCCAGCGGAGGTGCGCGAGCGCTACGGGATCGGCCCCGAGCTGGTCCCCGACTTCATCGCCCTGCGCGGCGACCCCTCCGACGGGCTGCCCGGCGCCAAGGGCGTCGGGCCCAAGACCGCAGCTGAGCTGCTGCGCCAGCACGGCTCGCTGGAGGCAATCCTCGACGGAGCGATCCGCGAGCGGCGCCCGGCGCTGCGCGGGGCGCTGATCGACGGGCGCGAGGACCTGCGGATCTTCAAAGACATCGCGACCCTGCGCGACGCCGGCGTCGAGCGGCCGCCTGACCGCCCCACCGATTGGGCGAGCGCCGCCGAGGCGGCGCGCCAGCGGGACATGAAAAGGCTCGCCGAGCGCCTGGAGGCCAACGCCGGTTAGGCGTTTGGTGAATTTTCCTTCCTATGGGGAGGAAAAAACGCCACCCCCAGTCCCCAGGCCGAGAAGATCGCCCATACGCCCTCGAGCAGGACGAAGCCCCACTGCGAAACGAGCAGCGCCAGCACCGCGAGGATCAACGAGCCGACGAGGTTGAGCGTCAGGTAGAGACGTGAATCGGGGCTCATCCGCTCCAGTTGCACGGCGGCGAAGGCGGTGAGGATCAGCAGCGCGCCGACGATCTGGACGATCTGGTCCACGCGATGAGCCTATTGC
This sequence comes from Solirubrobacterales bacterium, assembly GCA_035688445.1. GTDB lineage: Bacteria > Actinomycetota > Thermoleophilia > Solirubrobacterales > 70-9 > VAYN01. Next base: position 2,501 of record DASSNA010000262.1, read on the forward strand.
CGTGTGGCGTTTGTTTCCCCAA
>DASSNA010000268.1:0-3240 GCA_035688445.1 Solirubrobacterales bacterium
GACGACGGTTGTCAAGCTGCGGGGTAGGGGGCATGAGGGGGTCGGGGAGGACGTGGTTTATGACCCGATCGATCACATTGGGCAGCAGGATCATGGGCCGCCGGAGGGGTTGGCTGGGAAGTTCAGCTTTGCTGAGTTCTCTGAGCGTCTTGACGGGATTGATCTCTTCCCGGCCGGGCCGCCAGTGCGGGGTGATGTCTCGGCCGACTACCGTCGCTGGGCCTTCGAGTCGGCGGCGCTTGACCTGGCGCTGCGGCAGGCGGGCACCAACCTCGCCGCTGCACTTGGGCGCGAGCTGCGGCCGGTCAACTTCGTCAACTCGATGCGCCTCGGCGGGATGGAGGAGGGCTCGCATTCCTCGATCGAGCCGCTGCAGGAACGGCTCGCCATCTACCCGACGCTGCGCTTCAAGCTCGACCCAACCACCGACTGGGACGACGAGCTGATCGCCGCCTTGGCGGAGACCGGCGCGGTCGACTCACTCGACCTCAAGGGCTTCTACAAAGGGACGCCGGTCGACGTCGAAACCGACCCCGAGCTCTACGCGAAGCTGATCGAGACCTTCCCCGACGCCTGGCTCGAGGACCCGGACGTGAACGAGGAGACGAAACCGCTGCTTGACCCGGTCCACGCGCGGGTGACCTGGGATGCGCCGATCCACTCGATCGCCGACATCGAGGCGATGCCGTGGTCGCCGCCGAAGACGGTGAACGTCAAGCCCTCGCGCTTCGGGCCGATCCGAAACCTCTTCGCCGCCTACGACTACTGCGAGGAGCGCGGGATCGGCGCCTACGGCGGCGGGCAGACCGAGCTCGGCCAGGGGCGCGGCCAGATCCAGTACCTCGCCTCGATCTTCCATCCCGACACTCCTAACGACGTCGCCCCCGGCGGCTACAACGACCCCGAGCAGGCAACCAAGCCGGGGCTGCCGACCAGCCCACTGCAGCCGGCGATCGAGGAGCTCGGCTTCCGCTGGCGGCTCTGACCTACAACTTGTCTCCGCATACCGGGGACAATTTGTAGTTCGGTCTCCCAAACACGCTCTTCGGCCGACCGAATTCGCGGTTTCGGCTACGTTCCGGGTGCCCGCCCTCGAAAGGAGCCGAGATGCCCGACAAGTCTTTCGCCGACGCCCTCAACGAGCAGATCTCCAACGAGTTCGCCGCCCACCAGCAGTATGTGGCCGCTGCCGTCTACTACGACGCGACGACGCTGCCCCGCCTCGCCGCCTTCTTCTACCGCCAGGCGCTCGAGGAGCGCGAGCACGCGATGATGATGATCCGGTACCTGCTCGACGTCGGCGAGGAGGTGCGGATCCCGGACATCAAGGCCCAGCAGACCAACTTCGAGGACGGCAGCGCCCCGGTGCGGATGGCGCTGCAGCAGGAGCAGCGGGTCAGCGACGAGATCTTCGGCCTCTTCGAGCTAGCCCGCGAGCTCAAGGACTACCGCGCCGAGCAGTTCCTGCAGTGGTTCGTCAAGGAGCAGGTCGAGGAGGTCTCGCTGATGGGCGACCTGCTCAACGTCGTCGAGCGCTCGAAGGACAACCTGCTGCTGGCCGAGGACTACATCGCCCGCGAGAAACTCGGCGAAGAGGGCACCGACCCAACCGCGCCACCAGTCGCGGGCGAGTAGGCGGCCTGGATCAGGTCAAGGCGCCGTTGGCGATAAGAGCTCCCGCCACGCTGAACATCGCCACTATGAGCAGGGCGTAGAGGCGATCGATCCGGTCGGTGAGCCGGCCCAGCTGCGCCTGGACTTCCCCTATTTGTTTGCGAGAGGCGACCTGTTCGAAGCGCTTGTCTACCCGAGCGAAACCCTCTTTCATCTCGCCTTCGAGGCGAACGAATCGCTCGTCCACGCGAACAAAGCCCTCGTCCACGCGCCGGTTCAGTTCGTCGAGTCTGTCGTCGTTCCAGTTGCTCACTTCGCTCTCCATCATCAACGCCTCCATGAAAGGAGAGTAGCAGACAGAACATTTCGTTACCTCAGCCGAGCCAGCCGGCGCGGTTGCGCATCGTTCTGATGCGGCGGAACTCGGCGATGTCCTCGCGCAGGGCAGCGGGGGCCGGGGCCGGGAGGAAACGGGCGGGAAGTGGGGACTCGGTCACTTCGCCTTCCTGGGCGGTGACGCGGTAGGCGCGGGCGCCGCGGCGGGCGGTGAGGGCGGAGGGGGTGCCTTCGCCCTCCCAGAGCAGGCCGGCGTAGTCGTCGAGGCCATAGCCGGGGGGCATGCCGGCGCCGACGGCGTCGAGGTAGGCGGCGCGGCGCTCGGGCTCGTTGTTGTAGTGGACGCAGAGGCTGCCGTCGAGGAAGCCGAGCCCGGCGGCGGCGAGCGGCTTGCCGGAGGACTTGGTGATGCCGGCCTCAAACCAGCACAGCGCTCCGGCGCTCTGGCCGGCGAGGACGATCCCCTGCCGCCAGGCGAGGCTAAGGATGGCAGCGATGTCATGCGCCTCCCAGACCGCGAGCAGGTTGACCAGGCTGCCACCACCGACGTAAATCAGGTCCTGGGCGAGAAGGTGGTCGCGCAGCGCCAGCGGCCGCCGCCCGAGCCGGAAGAGCGAGACGTCGGAGGGCTCGCAGGAGCGCTCGCCAAAGGCGGCGTAGAAGCTCGAGATCAGGTCCGAGGTGTCGCCGCTGGCGGTGGGCAGGATGCAGATCCGCGGCCGCTTGCCGCCGCGCTCGCTCGCCAGCCGCAGCAGCAGCTCACAGACCGCCCGGTCCGGCGGCCGCGAGCTGAACTCGTGGCCGCCAAGGGTGAGGAGGCGGCGCACCGCGGTCGCCGCGGCGGGAGGCCTTCCATTGCCGCCCATCAGGCAGCGGGAGCGGTCGAAAGCGCCTCCGGAAACGGGGCGGCGGGTGCCGCCTCGTCCCGTTCGCCCAAGTAGGTAGTGGCGATCTGCATCTCAACCACCCGTTGCCCGGCGACGTCGAGACGGTAGCCGCGTGCCTCCGGTCGCGAGGCGACCACCCGGCTCAGCTCTTCGCCGCTGAAGTGGAGGGCAGCGCCGTCCTCAGCCGCGTAACCGCCGCACATCCCTTCCCGCAGGAAGCGGTGATAGGCCTCGCTCCGATTCCCGCCCCGCTCATAGTGGACGCAATTGCTGAACGGCAGCAGGCCCATCCCGCGCAGTCGCTGCGGCTCACCGTGGAAGCCGCTCACCGCCTCCTCGAACCAGCACATCGCGCCGGCGCTCTGGCCGGCGAGGACGATCCCCTGGCGCCAGGCGAGGCTGA
>DASSNA010000272.1:0-3216 GCA_035688445.1 Solirubrobacterales bacterium
CGACGCCGCCGAACTCGCGCTGCCGTCTGGAAGGGCGTGGCGTCGACGTCACGGCCTCCCTAGACACGGCTTACAAGGCGCGGCAGCGCTACGAAAACCGGATGGTCGAGCAGGTGCAGTTCAACGCGGCCGACCCGGCGAAGGTACCTCACCACATTGCCGGCGTCGGCGACCCGGCGGCGGGAGAACACTTCGCCAGCTGGATCCCCGCCTACAGCACGCTCTTCGCTGTCCGCGGCAACCGCTGGCTGACCCTTGCCTACTCGATCGCCGGGGAGACGCGAGCGCAGCGGCTTGCCGGCGCCGTCGCGCTCGCTCGCCTCGCCTTCAGGTTGACGAGTCGCTAGCTGGCAGCACCTCCAACATCAGCGTCACCGGCCCGTCGTTAATCAGCGCCACGCCCATGCAGGCGCCGAACACTCCCTTCTTCGCCTCCAGCCGTTCGCAAAAGCGGTCGTACAGCGGCTCGGCCACCTCCGGCCGGGCAGCCTGGACGTAGCTGGGGCGGTTGCCGCGCCTGGCGTCGCCGTAGAGGGTGAACTGGCTGACGCAGAGAACCTCGCGCTCGCCAAGTGGCTCGTTCATCCGCCCCTCGGCGTCGTCGAAGATGCGCAGCTTGCGCACCTTCTCGGCCAGCCGGTCGGCCTCCTCCTCGGTGTCCCCCACCCCGACGCCGAGCAGGATCAGCATCCCCGGCCCGATCTGGGCGACTCTGTCTCCCTCAACATCAACCGCAGCCTGACTGACGCGTTGGACCAGTGCCTTCATCGCAGCGAACCTAGCGCGACTGCGAATGGAGTGAGGGCCGTCAGCGAGCGACGCGGAAGAGCGGACGCTGCTCGCGCGAGATACGGGCAGGACTCCGATGGTGCCGGCGGTGTTTGTGCCGCCTGACGCAGCGCACCTTGCCTTTGACCTTCTTGCGCTTGAACCCTTTGCGGCAGTGCTTGCGTTTGGGGTGGACCGGAGTCTTCACCACCGGAGGCACAACCACAGTTGGCGCCGGCGGCGGACCGAGGTGACCGTCGATGCCGGGCACCGTCTGCTCAGTCGCAAGCGGAACCACGTTGGCGGCGGCCAGCGTCGTCTGGTTATTCCAGAACTGAGTCGGAAAGCCGTCGTTTTCTTCGAATTCTTCTTCGCCGAACCATTCCGCGAGGTCAACCGAGAAGACGACTTTGTACTGGCCTTTCGAGAGGAAGGGCAGTTCGTAGCTCCCGTTCGGTTCGGTCCAGCTACAGATCCAGAGCTGTCCGGTGGGAGCGTCGATCGAGCAGACCCGAATTTCTTCCAGCGCCGCGCCCGTCGCCGCTTTCGAGACGGTGCCGGCGATCGTCGCGCCAGGGTGGAGTTCGGCATCGATTTCAGGCGTCGTTTCTTCCGTTTCGACGGTGACCCCGTCCGCTTCGTACCAGCGGTCCTTATCTTTGTAGAACTGGTAGGCGAGGTTCTGCCCAGTGAATCCCGGCCAGAATTCGACTTCGTATTCACCGGCTTCTAGCCCGGCGATCGCGTAGGAGCCATCGCTGGCGGTATACGCGCATTCGCCGAAGCCTTCTTCGGAGATAGGCCAAGCACAGACTTCGACTTCTTCCACCGGTTCACCATCGGAGCTGCGGGTGACGGTGCCTTCGATCCCGGCTACCGGCCCGAGTTCGGCATCGATCCCGCTCGTCGTTTCGCCGCTTTCGACGACCACGGGTTTGGCGTTCGACCAGCTCTGAGTTCCTTCGTAGAACTGGAATTCGTAAGGGAGGCCCCTGGGCCAGAATTCGACCTTGTATTCGCCGGGATCGAGCCCCGCAATCACGTAGGACCCGTCGCTACTGGTGAAGAAATCACAGGCGGCCGGTTCTTCTTCTTCTGATTCTTCCGCTTCGGGCGCCCAGGCACAGACCCTTACCCCTTTGATCGGTTCGGCGGTTTTGGCGTCGGTGACGGTTCCCGAGATTGCCCCCGTGGCGGCAAGCGCTGCCGCCGGAGCGAACGACATGCCCACGCAGAACAAGGCAACTAGCGTCGCGACTGCACCGCCGATGCCTCCGATCGCTCTCCCCCGAGAAGTCAAGTGCGCCGGAGTATATGGGTACGCGGTGGATACACCATCACGCTTCCAGCTCCTCGACCAGCGAAGAAGCGTCGTAGGCGCCGAAGTGGCGGCGGCCGTTGACGAAGAAGGTCGGGGTGCCGGTGGCGCCGCTAGATGCGGCCGAAGCGAGGTCGCGGGCGATGCGGTCGCGGTGGGTACCGGCGTCGATCTCCGCCGTCATCCGCTCGACGTCGAGCCCCAAGTCCGCGGCCGCCCCCAGCATCGTCTCGCGCGAGAGTTTTGGCTGGATCGCGTAAAGGGCGTCGTAGTACTCCCAGAACTTGCCCTGGGCAGCGGCGGCCTCGCTGGCTTCGGCCTCGAGCATCGCCAGCGGGTGCTTCTCGGGGATCGGCAAGTGGCGGAAAGCGAACAGCAGCCGCTCGCCGAGCCGTTCGCGGACGCGGCGGAGGATCGACTGGGAGCCGAGGCAGAAGGGGCACTGGAAGTCGCCGAACATCACCAGCTCCAGCGGCGCCCCCGGCTCGCCGCGGACGTGGTCGATGTCTTCGAGGGGGGGTGAGAGCAGTTCGTCCACAGAACGCGATGTTATGTGGTCGATGAACAACGTCGAGTCGGTCTTCGTCCTCATCCTCGCCGCGGCGCTGCTGGTCCGGCTCGCCGACTTCGGCAAGATCCCGGCGCCGATCGTGCTCGTCCTCGGCGGTCTCGCGATCGCCTTCGTGCCGGGGCTGCCGGAAGTCGAACTCGATCCCGACACGATCTTCCTCGTCTTCCTGCCGCCGCTGGTCTACGCGGCGGGCTGGCGCACCTCGCCGGGGGAGCTGCGGGCGGTGATGCGGCCGCTGGCGCTGCTCGCGATCGGGCTCGTCTTCCTCGCCGCCGCCGCCGTCGCCCTCGTCGCCCACGCGCTGGTGCCGGAGCTGGGCTGGGCCGAGGCGGCGATCCTCGGCGCCGTCCTTGCCCCCACCGACGCGGTCGCCGCGACCTCGATCTTTCGCCGCCTCGGCGCCCCCGAGCGGGTGCGGCTGCTGGTCGAAGGCGAGTCGATGATCAACGACGGCACCGCGCTGGTTCTCTACCGGATCGCGGTCGGGGTGGCGACCGGCGGCGCCTTCAGCCTCGGCGGCGCGGCGCTGGAATTCGTCGGCGTCTCGCTCGGCGGCATC
>DASSNA010000280.1:0-3161 GCA_035688445.1 Solirubrobacterales bacterium
GAGGGTGCCGAGCGCTTCGGCGTCTCCCAGCTGCACCAGCTGCGCGGCCGGGTCGGCCGTGGCGAGCACCCCAGCCAGTGCTTGCTCTTCGCCGAAGAGGCGGGGGAGACGGCGCGTCGGCGGCTGCAGGCGGTCGCCGAGACCGGCGACGGCTTCAAGCTCGCCGAGATCGACCTCGAACTGCGCGGCGAGGGGGAGATCCTCGGCACCCGCCAGAGCGGCCTGCCGCGCTTCGCTGTCGCCAAATTGCCCGAGGACGGGCCGAAACTGCTGGAGGCCCGCCGCGAGGTGGTGGCGCTGCTGCGCCGCCACGGCTCCCTCTCCGACCCCGCCCTCGGCCCGCTCCTCGACGCAGCCCGCCACCGCTTCGGCACCGGCGCCGCCGACCCGATCCCGCTCTGACCTCCGCGGCGTTCGTCTTTGGGACGGATATACCGGTCCAAGGACGAACGCCGGCTAGGTTGGCGGTGTGAGGGTCATTGCTGGCGATCTCAAAGGGCAGCGGCTGGTCGCGCCGCGGGGGTGGAAGGTCCGGCCGACCTCCGACCGCGTCCGCGAGGCGATCTTCTCGATCCTCGGCGAGCGGGTTGTCGGCGCCCGCGTCCTCGACCTCTACAGCGGCACCGGCGCGCTGGCGATCGAGGCGCTCTCCCGCGGTGCCGCCGACGCCGTCCTCGTCGACCGCGACACCCGGCCAGCGCTCGGCAACGTCAAGCGGCTCGGGCTGGAGGAGAGGGCCGAACTGGTCCGCGCCGACGTCGGCCGCTGGCTCGCCCAGGTTTCGTCTTCCCCTGTAGCGGGGAAATTCCAGCTCGTCTTCGTCGATGCCCCTTATAGACTCGCCGACCGCGTGGCCCAGGACCTCAACACCCACCTGCCCGAGCTTCTCTCCGAGGGCGGCCGAGCCGTAATCGAGAGCGGCGCCCGCCGGCCGCTGCGGATCGACTCGCTGGAGCCGCTGCGCCAGCGCCGCTACGGTGACTCGATGATCCGCGTCTGGGGAGGCGACCGATGACGGCGAGCGCCGGCACGGCGGTCTGCCCTGGCAGCTACGACCCGGTCACCAACGGCCACCTCGACATCATCACCCGCACCGCGAACGTCTTCGACCGCGTCGTCGTCGGTGTCGTCAACAACCCGGTCCGCAAGCAGAAGACGCTCTTCACCGCCCAGGAGCGCCTGCAGTTCATCGAGGAGGCGACCGCCGACCTGCCCAACGTCGAGGTGCAGATCTTCGCCAACCTGCTGGTCGAGTTCGCCCGCGACAACGACGCCAAGGCGATCGTCAAGGGCCTGCGGGCGATCTCTGACTTCGAGTACGAGTTCGAGATGGCCCAGCTCAACCGCAAGCTCGACCCGGGGATCGAGAGCATCTACGTGATCGCCTCTCCCCACTACAGCTTCCTCTCGTCCACCGGGGTGAAGGAGATGGCCACCTTCGGCGGCGACGTCTCCGACCTCGTTCCACCGGCTGTCGCCGCTGCGCTGGCTGACCGCCTGGACGACAGGTAGGCTGTGCGAACCAGTCCCGTCCAGATGGGCGGCGCCTTGCAAAAAACGCCCCCGATAACCGCTTTTTTACGAAAATCCCCGCATACACGTAGGCTTACGACCGGCTAATGGACGTTCTGGTCCTCATAGACAAGCTGGACGATGTCGTCCACAACGCCCGTCCCGTCCCCCTGACGGATCAGGTGCGCGTGGATCGGGAGGAGATCTACGACCTCCTCGATCAGATGCGCGCGACGATCCCAGAGGAGATCAAGCAGGCGCGGTGGATCGTCAAGGAGCGCCAGGAGATGCTGGCCGAGGCCAAACGCGAGGCGGAGCGGATCGTCCGCGAGGCGCGGGAGCAGCAGGCCCGGCTGATCTCCGACGAGGAGGTCACCAAGCAGGCCGAGCGCGCCGCCGACGAGATCGTCGAGGACGCCCGAGCCCGCGAGCGGGAAATCCGCCTCGGCGCCGAGGACTACGCCGACGAGATTCTCAACACCCTTGAAGTGAACCTGCAGAAGTTCCTCGCCGCCGTACAGCGCGGCCGCGACCGCCTCGCCGGGCGCGAGGACGAACCGCAGCCCGAGCTCGACCAGGCGCCTTAGTCGAGTTTCAGGTCTTTGAGCGCCGACCAGCGCGGGTCGGTCGCTTGCTCGTGCTCGTGGGGGTTGTCGTTCAGGGACTCGCCGCAGATGGGGCAGAGGCCGGCGCAGTCGGGGCGGCAGAGGATGCGGGTGGGGAGGGCGAGGATCGTGGCGTCGTGGGCCCAGCGGCCGATGTCGAGCTCGTCGTCGGAGACGTAGGGGCTGCGCAGTTCCGGATCGTCGGTCCCGGCCTGGTCGATCTCGCGCGCCTCGACGTCGAGGTCGAGCGCCGCCGGCTCGAGGCAGCGCATGCACGGCCCTTCGAGGTGGACCGGGAAGTTGAGCCGGAAGGCGAAGCCGTTGCTGGGGCGGGAGACCTCGAGCCGAACCGTCGGCGACCAGGGCTCGGGCTTGTAAGTCTGGCCGGCCAGCTCGAAGGGCTCGAGCGCGACCGGCACTTCCAGCCGCTTGCCCTCGCCGTGGGCCAGCGAGAGACGCGAGAGATCGATGATCGTCATTGGCGCTTGTGACATGCTCCCGACGAGGTTACGTAATGGGTCAATTCCACTGGAAACCGGACACCTACCTGGAGCTGATTCGCTCCGAGGTCCCCCGCTATGACGAACTGCAGGAGCAGGCGATCGCGGCGATCCCGTTCGCGCCCGAGCGGGTGCTGGAGCTGGGGATGGGGACGGGGGAAACGACCCGGCGCCTGATCGAGGCCTATCCCGACGCCTGGGTGATCGGCCTCGACGCCAGCGCCGACATGGTCTTCCGGGCGCGTGCGAACTACGACGACGTGCAGCTGGCGCGGATGGAGGACCCACTGCCGGAGGGGCCCTGGGACCTGGTGATCGGCGTCCTCTCGATCCACCACCTGCGGGCCGAGCAGAAGCAGAATCTCTTCCGCCAGGTCCGCGAACAAGCTCGCTCTTTCGTGATCGGCGACATCGTCAAAGCCGAGACCCAGGTCGCCCCAATCGACCCCGAGTTCGACTTCCCGGAGCGGGCGGCCGACCTCGCCGAGTGGTGCGGGGGAGAGGTGGCCTGGGAGGCCGACGACCTCGCCGTGGTCCGAGCGAC
>DASSNA010000284.1:0-3532 GCA_035688445.1 Solirubrobacterales bacterium
CACGACGCTGTCTACCTCTTCGACCGATTCCTGGAGCTTGTGCATGCCTAGACGCGACGACATCCACAAGATCCTGGTCCTGGGCTCCGGCCCGATCGTGATCGGCCAGGCGGCCGAGTTCGACTACTCGGGCGTCCAGGCCTGCAAGGTCCTCCAGGAGGAGGGCTACGAGGTCGTGCTGGTCAACTCCAACCCGGCGACGATCATGACCGACCCGGAGTTCGCCACCCGCACTTACATCGAGCCGCTGCTGCCCGGGCCGGTGACGAAGATCATCGAAAAGGAGCAGCCCGACGCGCTGCTGCCGACCCTCGGCGGCCAGACCGCGCTCAACATTGCGATGAGCCTGCACGAGGACGGGACGCTGGAGCGCTGCGGGGTCGAGCTGATCGGCGCCGACGCGGCGGCGATCCGGCGCGCCGAGGATCGCGAGGAGTTCCGCAGGACGATGACCGCGGCGGGCCTGCGCATCCCCTGGTCGATGACGGTCGAATCGTTGGCTGAGGTCGATGAGGCGCTCGCCGACGGCCGCATCACCCTGCCGGCGATCGTCCGGCCCGCCTTCACGATGGGCGGCCAGGGAGGGGGGGTCGGCCGCAGCGAGACCGAGCTGCGCCAGGTCGTCTCCGAGGGCCTCGCCGCCAGCCCGATCAACCAGGTCCTGGTCGAGGAGTCGGTGATCGGCTGGGGCGAGTTCGAGCTCGAGGTGATGCGCGACCGCAACGACAACGTCGTAATCATCTGCTCGATCGAGAACGTCGACCCGATGGGCGTCCACACTGGCGACTCGGTCACGGTCGCGCCCGCGCAGACGTTGACCGACCCGCTCTACCAGGACCTCCGCGACCAGGCGATCAAGGTGATCCGGGCGATCGGGGTCGAGACCGGCGGCTCCAATGTCCAGTTCGCGGTCAACCCCGAGACCGGGGAGATCGCTGTGATCGAGATGAACCCGCGCGTCTCGCGTTCCTCGGCGCTGGCATCGAAGGCGACCGGCTTCCCGATCGCGAAGATGGCGGCGAAGCTGGCGGTCGGCTACGCGCTGGAGGAGATCCCCAACGACATCACCCGCGCCACGCCCGCCTCCTTTGAGCCGACGATCGACTACGTCGTCACCAAGATCCCGCGCTTCGCCTTCGAGAAGTTCCCCGGCTCCGAGGGCCGGCTCTCGACCTATATGCAGAGCGTCGGCGAGGCGATGGCGATCGGCCGCACCTTCCGCGAGTCCTTCGCCAAGGCGATGCGCTCGCGCGAGCTCGACTCGCCGGCCGAGATCCCCGAGTCCGACGAGGAGCTGCTGGCGGCGATCGCGGTGCCCTGCGCCGAGCGCTTCGACCAGATCCTTGCCGCGTTTAAGCGCGGGCTCGAGGTCGAGGCGGTGCACGAGGCCTGCAAGGTCGACCTTTGGTTCCTGCGCGAGCTGCAGGCGCTCGCCGCCGAAGGCGACGGCACCGACGGCCTCGCCCGCACCTACAAGGCGGTCGACACCTGCGCCGCCGAGTTTGAGGCGGCGACGCCCTACTACTACTCCGGCCACGAGCGCCGGCGCCACGACGGCTCCCCGCCCGCCTCCGAGATCCGCCGCGGCGACAAGGACTCGGTGGTGATCCTCGGCGCCGGGCCGAACCGGATCGGCCAGGGGATCGAGTTCGACTACTGCTGCGTCCACGCGGCGATGACCGCGCGCGAGCTCGGCCGCGACGCGGTGATGGTCAACTGCAATCCGGAGACGGTCTCGACCGACTACGACACCTCCGACCGCCTCTACTTCGAGCCGCTGACGGCCGAGGACGTGCTCGCGGTCTGCGAGCAGGAGCGGCCGGAGGGCGTGATCGTCCAGTTCGGCGGCCAGACGCCGCTGAAGCTCGCCCGCACCCTGGAAGAAGCAGGGATTCCTCTGCTGGGCACGCCGGTCGACGCGATCGACCTCGCCGAGGACCGCGGCCGCTTCGGCGCCCTGCTGCGCCGGCTCGGGGTCAAGCACCCGCCCTATGGCACTGCGTTATCGGCCGAGGAGGCGGAGGTGATCGCCGCCGAGGTCGGCTTCCCGCTGCTGGTCCGGCCCTCCTACGTACTCGGCGGCCGGGCGATGGAGATCTGCTACTCGACTGAGGACCTCAAGGCCTACTTAGAGGCCAACGTCAAGGCCGACCAGGAGCACCCGCTGCTGCTCGACCGCTTCCTCGAGAACGCAATCGAGGTCGACGTCGACGCCCTGGCCGACGGGGAGGAGGTCCACGTCGCTGGAATCATGCAGCACGTCGAGGAGGCAGGCATCCACTCCGGCGACTCGGCCTGCGTGATCCCGCCGCTCAGCCTCGGCGAGGAGATGCTGGAGCAGATTCGCGCCACCAGCGAGCGGATCGCGCTCGAGCTTGGCGTGATCGGCTTAATCAACATCCAGTACGGGGTGGCCGGCGGCGAGCTCTACGTGATCGAGGCCAACCCACGTGCCTCCCGCACCGTCCCCTTCGTCTCCAAGGCGATCGGGGTGCCGCTGGCGAAGCTGGCTTGCCGGCTGATGCTGGGAGAGAAGCTGGCCGACCAGGAGCTTCCCCAAGGCCTGCCCGAGCACGTCAGCGTCAAGGAGGCGGTGCTGCCATTCGCCCGCTTCGCTGGCGCCGACTCGGTGCTTGGTCCAGAGATGAAGAGCACCGGCGAGGTGATGGGAATCGCCTCCGATTTCCCGACTGCCTTCGGTAAGGCCCAGGCCGCGGCCGGGGTGAAACTGCCGGAGTCAGGCTCGGTCTTTATCACCGTCACCGACACCGACAAGGCCGCCGCGACCCAGCTCGCCACCCGTTTCCACGACCTCGGCTTCGAGGTGATCGCGACCCACGGAACCGCCCAGGCGATCGAGCGGATGGGGGTGCCGGTGACCCCGATCAACAAGCTGCAGGAAGGCTCGCCTCACGTCCTCGACCTGATCCGCAAAAAGCGCTGCGACCTCGTCATCAACACCCCCACTGGCTCCGGCGCTCGCACCGACGGCTACGAGATCCGCACCGCCGCCGTTCGTCAAGGCATCCCCTGCGTGACGACGATGACCGGCGCCACTGCCGCCGCCCGCGCGATCGCCGCTGCCAAGCAGGGCGACGCTGAGGTGCGCTCGCTGCAGGAGATCCACCAGGGCACCGCACATCAGGGCACCGCACATCAGAGCACCGTGCGGCCCGCGCAGCCGCGATGACCGCTCCCTTCGGCCGCCGTCTCTGCGAGGTCGCCGAGAACGTGGTCTCCGGCGGCTACCGCATCTTCTCTCTGCTCGACCACGAAGGCCCAGCGCCGGAACCCGGGCAGTTCTACATGCTCACCAGCGAGGCAGGCTGGGGGGAGGGGGGTGGCCGGCCCTTCCTGCCGCGGGCGATCTCAGTCGCCGAAACGGCGCCGGCGAAAGTGGGGGTGCGGCTCGACTTCCTGGTCGAGGGCGTCGGCCCCGGCACCGACCGGCTCTGCGAGCTCGAGCCCGGCGAGCGCGTCTGGGTCGCCGGTCCGCTCGGCAACTCGTTCTCGACTCCGAAAGAGGTCAACC
>DASSNA010000285.1:0-2807 GCA_035688445.1 Solirubrobacterales bacterium
CGATGTCGCTGTCGACGTAGCGGTCGACGGTCTTCTTCGGCAGTCCCCGCTCGGCTTTGTTCAGGATGCCTTCGTAGTCCTGAATCGTGGAGGGCTTGCGTTCGAGAAAGTCGCGGACGTGGGCGATGTAGGCGTCGCCGACCTCGCGCAGGCTCAGGCGCTCCTGTGGCGTCGCCTTCACCTCGCGCATCAGCCGGCGCAGCTCCTCCTCAGCCTGGGGCTTCGTCAGACCTTCTCGGGTGCCGGGACGACGCTTCGCGCCCACCTTCCGTTTGACCTGGCGGGGACCGATCCGCCATTTCGCATACCAGGAGCCACGGTGGACGAACAACGACCCGGACCCGTAAGAACGCCGCTTCGATTCGGAGTCACTCACCAGGACCACCTCCACCTAGACGAGCCCGCCCGGCGACTCGATCTGTTCGAGCCACTCGAGGATCGACTCCTTGCGGTAGCGCCGAGTCCTCCCGAGAGAGACGGTCGGGATGCGACCTTCGCGGGAGAGCTGCCACACATACTCGTGCGAGACGCCGAGCAGGTCGGCGACGTCGTGCGCGGTCCAGAGGCAGCCCTCGGACTCCCGGCGCTCCCGAAGACGATCAGCGGTCGCCATCGCGAGCCTCTTGTTCGGGCGCTGGATTGCATGTGCGGATCCACCGCGCCGCCGAGAGTCGAATGGCACCCGCTTCGCATAGGGGTCCAAGGCCGCAGCTGCTGAAAGTGGCCCCCCTGCCGGCGGCGCGGACAATCCGCGCAGGCAAGCCAGCGGACGACGAGCTCTTGAGCCGCGGCGCCATCACAGCCCCGGCGGGTGCCGCATCTCGAATCCGGCCAGGTAGGAGGCGGAGAACTTGTCTTCGCCGATCCAGCCCGGCCCATGCCCGGGGGCGACGATCCCCGAGGTGCCCCAATACCGCTCGCCGGGCGGCGTCACCCCCGCCGAGAAGCGGATGAAGGTGTGAGCGTCAGCCCCGAAGGGCTTGACGAAGATCGTCACCCATTGCCCCGGTCCCGGTTCGCCCCAGCCCACCAGCAGGGTCGTGTCCATCGTCGGGTTGCCGAAGCCGCCGACCTGGAGCAGGTGACTGACCGCGCTCGAACAGTCGAAAGGCCCGTTGGGAGGAGTCGGCGAGGAGCCGTGGGAGCCGCCCCAGACGTATTCGGAGGTCGGCCGCAGAGCGCTGAGGCGGGCGGCCTCGGCGACCATCCGGGCGACGGTCTCGTTGGGGGCGCTCGCGGCCGCCGCACAGCCGGCACCAGCGGTCGCGTCGATCGTCCCGCCGCCGGCGAAGCGGTGCGCGTTCGCCAGAACCTTCGCGACGTACCACTCCGCATGGTTGTAGCTGTAGATCGCGCCGTGCCAGTCCTGCGGAGCGCCGGAGGCGCGGAGCAGGCGGGCGGCGGCGAAGATCGCGTCCCAGGGGTTGTAGGGGTCCTTGATCCCGTCGCCGTCGCCGTCGACGCCGAAGGCTTCCCAGCTAGAGGGGAGGAACTGCATCCAGCCTTCGGCTTCCGCCGAGGAGACGCCGAGGTTGGTGCCGAAGCCGGTCTCGACCCAGTTGATCCCGGCGAGGATCGACGGGCCTTTCTCCCCCAGCCCGTACTTCGCCGCCGCCTGCTCGTAGATCGGGACCAGGCGCTTCGGCACCTTGGAGCCGAGCGCCCCGACGGCTTCGCCACCACCGCCGCCGCAGCTCGGCGAGGCGCCGAACATCACCGTGACCGCAAGCAGGACGCCGATCAGGGCGGCGAGCAGTCCGAGCGGTAGGCCGAGCAGCAGCTTCGGCGCGCGAGGAGCGGGGATTGAACCGGCCTCCACGACAGCCTCAGCTCGGCGGCGAGATGGTGGCGACCCGCCAGCGCGAGCCTTGCTTGCGAACCAGGAAGCCGACCGAGAACGCTGGCGAGCGGCCGTCGTCGATCCTGACCACGCCAGCCAGCGCAGCGCCGCGCGGTCGCACGGTCACGCCGAGGGCATGAGGGCGAAGTCCGCGCCGGGTGGGCGGCACCCTCGACGCCGCCGCCAGGAGATCGCGGCGGAGGGCGGTCGTGGTGCCCGGCAGCCGGGGCGGGCGTCGCCGGTAGATGCTGCGGGCGTAGGCGAAGGCGAAGCGACGGGCGAGGCGGGCCGCGGGGACGAGCTTCGCGGCGGCGGTCGCCCCGCCGCGCCCGCTCAGAAGTGACGAGCTGGTGTGGGTGTTGGTGTCACCCGAGGAGCAGCCGACGAGGACAAAAGCGAGGAGCGCCAGCCCGAGCGACGCCCCGGCGAGGGAACAGCGCGGCGAGATGTGACGGGCAGGCTGCATCCGCCCTTGCTGTCCAGCGGCAGGCGGGTTTGCATCGTTTTCGAGGCGGGCCGATGCAAATGGCTTCCGCGTTGGACATACCGGGTAGCAGCCAGAGCGCAGTTACTTGAAATGAGGTGAGCGTTTTGGCTAGTCGTCGTAAGCATCGAGTTTCCGAAGGGGACGATGTACGGACGTAAGGCCAACAGTGAGTTGAAGCAGGCTGAGCTGGAGGAGGCCCGGTTGGGTTTCATCCAGTTCCTTCGACGCAAGCGCTTTTCACCTCAGTTCATCGCCAGCCACGGCGACGACCTGTTCGCGACCGCGGCTCTCGAATACAGCCGCAAGGTCTCCGAAGGCGAGGCGATCGACAGCCCGGCGGGCTGGATGATCACCTGCGCCTGGCGACGGACCAAGAGCCTGCTGGAAGCGCAGGGACGCTCGCCTCAGATCGTCTCGACCGACAAGGCGGAGGCGATCGAGGACGAGTTGGGACGAAACCCCGAAGAAGTCACCCTGGAC
>DASSNA010000288.1:0-3420 GCA_035688445.1 Solirubrobacterales bacterium
GTTTCATCAGCGGCCGCTCGACGAGGTAGTAGCTCGCGGTCGCCAGCGGCACGGTGAGGAGGCCGCCGACGAGCAGCACCGTCCAGTAGCCCTCGTGAGCGCCGGGGTCGCCGAGCAGGACCGCGATCGTGGTGTTCCAGAGCAGCAGCCCATAAGAGATCAGACCCACCCACATCAGCACCGGGTGGCCGAGCAGGCGGTTCGGCAGGCCGCGGTTGGGGTTGCCGAAGACGCCGGGGACGAACAGCAGCACCGCGGCCACCCCCTGGATCAGGTTGAGCCAGTTGTAGGTCCATTGGTCGATGAAGGGGGCGATGATGAACGGCGCCGGGTAGAAGGCGAGCACAGTGAACGTGTAGATGCCGGCGGCGAGGCCCCAGCAGAGCAGCGGCCGCTCCGCCATCGCCCGCACTGCCTTCGGCAGCCCCGTCCTCCAGTCGAGGGTCGAGACCACCGCGAGCCCGAGCCCGAGGGAGAACCAGAAGAGGTGGCCGAGGGCACTGAAGCGGAACCAGTCGTGGTTGCGCAAGTTGAACGGCGGCCCGCCCAGGATCAAGGAGCCGCCGCCGATCAGCACCAGCAGCACCAGCTCCCAACGCACCCACGTCCGCGTCTCGCGGCCACGGGCCAGCAAACCGGCGAGCGCCGCGTAGAAGGGCAGGAGGACGTAGAAGGTCATGTCGACGCCGAGCGTCCACGATTGCGGCAGGCCGCAGAGCAACTCCTTGCCCTCGGGGCAGACATTGTGGAGGGGAAGGTGGAGGAAGTCGGTGAGGCTGTAGAAGGCCCACCAGTTGGAGCTGAAGGCGCCGTAGATGCCGACGAAGATCGCGAAGCTGGTCAGCGCCACCCAGTAGGCGGGATAGAGGCGGATGAAGCGCCGTTTGGCGTAGTCGCCGACCTTCGGCGCCGCCGGCCCGCCAGTGCGGTGGGCGATCATCGGCCGGTAGAGGAGGAAGGCCGAGAGTAGGAAGAAGAGGGCGACGAGCCCGTCCATCCGCACCATCATCCGGTTGGGCAGGCTTTCGGTGAAGCCGCCAAAGCCGCCGGTGAAGAACCAGGCGTGGCCGACGATGATCGCGATCGCCGGGATTCCCCGCATCCCGACCGTGAGCGGGAAGCGGGGGTGAAGGGGGGGCGGCGAGACGACGTCGGCCGTTTCCTCCTCCCGCCGCAAGGAGGCGGGCCTGCCCGTCTGCCAGACGCTCATCCGCCGACGGAATCGATCAGGAGGCGCGGGAAGTCGACGTCGCAGGCGTGGATGCCCGCGAGGCGCGCGGCGCGACGCTGGACGACGCTGAGGTCGGTGAGTTGGTCTTCGAGCCCGTGCGCCCGGGCCTGGTCTTCTTCGAGCCCCGCCTTCAGGCGCTTTTCGGTGAGGATGATGAAGGGGTCGAAGAGGTTGGCGTAGAGGGTGAAGGCGTGGCTGTCGGCAGTCTGCTCCAACGCCTGCATCCGCACACTTATCCGCTTCAGAAGGGGGATGCTGGGGCGAACCAGGCGTTCGGTGATTAGTTCGGGAGTCGGCGGTGCCGACTGCGACACCGCGCTGTGGCCGAGCTCGACGACTTCGCGCCGGAACTGGCGGCAAATCGCGTTGGCGCGCTTGATCGCGGCGGGCGAGGCGCTCTGGACGCTGGTTTCCTGCCCTCCGTCGCTGCTCCCGCAGGCGGAGAGACTGGTGCCGAGAACCAAGAGCAGGAGGGCTCCGGCGAGGAGCGGGAAGCGGGATCTCATCAGGTGGTCTTCGCCCGTTGCTTGTAGGTGTCCAACAGCCAGAGCATTCCGATCGCGGCCAGCATCATCAGGAAGGGATCGGCGGGTAAGCGGTAGCGGGGTACGCCGGCGACCGGGATCGCGACCGCGAGCATAACTGCCGGCACGAGCCAGAGAAACGCCGGCCCGGTCGGGAGCCGGGGGGGGGCGTTGCCGCGGCGCGCCGCTGCCCGCGAGCGCAGCAGCGCGATCGCTCCGAGCAGGCCGAAGAAGACCGCGATCGCCAGGCCGATCCGCTCGGCGGGGGGGGTGGCGCTGCCGATTCCGCGATCGTCCACCGCGTGGCCCCGCTGTTCGACAACCGAGCCGCCGGTCACCTCGAAGAGGCGGAGGACGTTCCAGAGCGAGGTCCCGGCGACATAGCCGGGATGGTCCCAGGCGAAAGAGAGCGCTTCGCGGCGCAGGATCTGATCGACGTCGGCCTCGTTGCGCCCCGGTTCGACGAAGAGGTGGGTGAATTCCGGCACGATCTGGGGAGTCCTCCAGGCACCGTGGGTCCCGGAGGAGGTGTAGGAGGCCTGGTTGTAGGTGCCGGAGAGGGCGATGCCGTTGCTGGTGGTGACCGGCACAAAGCGGCCGAACTGGGCGGCGTCGCGGATCAGCCACGGCGCGATCACCACCGCCAGGGTTGCGACCGCGACCGCCGGCGCGGCGAGCGAGGCGCGAAGTGGGCGGCCGCTGCCGCCCCAGAGCCCAACGGCGATCGGCAGCAACAGGATCAGGCCGGTGTTGCGGGTGAGGGTGGCAAGGCCGCAGAAGGCGCCGGCGGCGAGCGCCCAGCGCCAATCCCGCCCTGAGCGCCGGAACTCGAGCACGCAGAGGACAGCGCCCAGCTCGAGCGGGATGAACAGCGACTCCGAGACAAGATCGCGGCTGAGCAGCACCAGTGGCGGGAACGCCGCCGTCAGGCCGGCAGCGACGAGTCCGGTGCGCCGCCCCCAAACCCGTTTCGCGATCAGGTAGACGAGCAGCACCGTGAGGGCGCCGAGCAGGGCGTTGACGATGCGGGCGGCGTCGCGACTGTCGCCGCTTGCCGCGTAGACAGCGCCGAGCAGGTAGGGGTAGCCGGGCCCGCGGATCGCCGCCGGCCCGCCTTGAAGCAGGTACCCCGAGCGCCCGAAGCCTTCGCCGGCGGCGATCGAGCGCCCGTAGTGGTCGTATTCGAAGGCGTCGTTGGTCGGCCGGTAGCCACTGTCGGCGGCGACGACCGCAATCCGCAGCACGAGGGCGAGGATGACGATCGCCGCCGGCGCCAGCCGGCGACGGCTATCGGTCGATTCTGCCTTCACATGCAAGAAGGGCCTCCAATGGAGGCCCTTGCTCGCGAATCTTTAAAGGAGCGGCTCTTTACTTGAAACCGCACATCGCGATGGCCGTGAGGCTCCAGGTCGGAGTCCCGGTGATCGCCGAGGCGGAGACGAACCAGCCGCCGCCGTAGAAGGTTTCCTCGGAAGCGGTGACGGTCACCTTTTCGGCTTCGCCGCCCATCGAGTAGGAGCCGCCGAGCACGTCGTCTTCGCTCGGGCAGCTCACACTCGTGAACTTGGTCGCTTCGTTGTTCGATTCGGTCGGTTCGCCGAACTGCTCGAAGGCGCCTTCGAGGCGGTTGTTGGCGTTGGCTTCAGCGTTGGCTGCCGCGGTTTT
>DASSNA010000125.1:0-4616 GCA_035688445.1 Solirubrobacterales bacterium
GGTCTCACCGCCCGTCTCAACGCGGGCGTGACGATGGAGGTCACCGCGGTCAAAGTCCAGGACGGCAAACTCGTCGTCGAGCGCCCGATCCTGCAGGACTCCGAGATCGCCGACGTCGGCTACGTCTCCGAGCCCGGCATCATCATCGGCCGCCTCAACGCCTTCGACACGAACGAGAGCGGCGGAACCGCCGAGGTGGTCGATGTCGACGTCGAGCTCTCCGAGTGGTCGAGCAAGGCGAAGCTGGTCCAGCGCGGCGAGCAGCGCGGCGCCGACGTCAACATCGAGGACGCCGACGTCCTCGTCGGCGGCGGTCGCGGTCTCGGCGCTGCCGAGGGCTTCAAGCTCTGCGAGGAACTCGCCGAGTCGATGGGCGGCGCGGTCGCCGCGACCCGCGCGGTCGTGGACGCCGGCTGGTACCCCTACGCGGCCCAGATCGGCCAGACCGGGAAGACGGTGGCGCCGAAGCTGTACCTCGCCGCCGGCGTCTCCGGGGCGATCCAGCACAAGGTCGGGATGCAGAACTCGGAGAACATCCTCGCGATCAACAAGGACCCCAACGCGCCGATCTTCGAGTTCTCGGATCTCGGCGTCGTCGGTGACCTGCACAAAATCGTCCCGAAGCTGACCGAGGCGATCAAAGCCAAGAAGGGCTGAAAGGAGCCTCAATGCCCGCCGTCGCACCAGCTGAGTTCCCGCCGCCGTTCGATTCCAACGACGTGATCGGTCCGCCGACCGACGCGCCGGACGATCGAATCGAGGTCGGGGTAGCGATCGTCGGCGGCGGGCCGGCTGGGCTCGCCTGCGCCAACAAACTGATGCAGCTGCTCGAGAACGAGCCGGAGCTGACCGAGAAGCTCGGCGAAGTTCCGGTCGCCGTGATCGAGAAGGGCAAAGTCGCGGGCGCTCACCTCCTCTCCGGGGCCAACGTCGATCCCTCGGCGCTGGAACGGCTCTTCCCCGACCTGCCGCCGGCCGAGTGGCCGCCGGTCTACCAGGAGGTGACGAAGGACGCGACGTACTTCCTCACCAAGAGCAAAGCGTTCCCGCTGAAGCCGCCGCCGCCCAACTTCCGCAAAGAGGGGACCTACACGCTGTCGGTCTCCAAACTCGGCCGCTTCCTCGCCGAAAAAGCCGAAGAGGCAGGCGTCTACATCCTCGCCGAGACCGCTGCGACCAAACTGCTGGTCGAGGACCGGATCGTCCGCGGTGTGCGCTCGGGCGACCGCGGCCGCGGCAAAGAGGGCGAGGAGCTCGGCAACTTCGAGCCCGGCTCGGATGTGGTCGCGAAGGCGACGGTCCTGGCCGAGGGCACGATCGGCCACCTCACCTACGCGGCGATGGACTACTTCGACATGCGCGAGGGCTCCGACCCGCAGGTCTGGGAGCTCGGGGTGAAGGAGATCTGGGAGGTCCCGAAGCCACTCGACCGGGTCATCCACACGCTCGGCTGGCCGCTGCGCTGGAGCCCGCGATACAAGGAGGCGGGCGGCAGCTTCATCTACCCGATGGGCGAGGACAAGGTCTGCTTCGGCCTCGTCGTCGGCCTCGACACCACCGACGCCACCTTCTCGGTCCACGACGCTCTGCAGCTGTTCAAGACCCACCCCTTCATCGCCAAGATCATCGAGGGCGGCAAACGGGTCGGCTGGGGCGCGAAGACGATTCCCTCGGGCGGCTACTGGGCACTGCCGAAGCGCTTCTCGGTGCCGGGGATGCTGATGGCTGGCGACGCCGCCGGGATGGTCAACATCGCCGAACTCGCCGGTGTCCACTACGCGATGCACGCGGGGATGTATGCGGCGGAAGCGATCGTCGAGTCGCTGAAGAAGGACATCGACTCGGTCAACTTCGAAAGCTACGACGCGATGATCCGCAACTCGGTGATCGAGAAGGACCTCTATCGCTCGCGGAACATGAAGCAGCCGCTGACCAAAGGCCTGATCTTCGGCGGGGCGATGGGGAGCGCGATGGTTGCGACCAAAGGCGCCTTCCCTGGCGGCCACTGGAAGATCGAGGACAACGCCGAGATCCCGGTCTTCGAGGGCAGCGCCGGCGACAAGTATCCGAAGGCCGACAACGAGGTGACCTTCAACAAGCTCGACTCGGTCTTCCTCTCCGGCAACGCCACCCGCGACGACGCCCCCAACCACGTTCGCATCCAGACCCACGTCCCGCGTGAGGTCGCCCAGACTTGGGTCTCGATGTGCCCAGCCCAGGTCTACGAGATCCCCGAGGACCAACTGGAAAACGGCGCTTCCGAGGTCGACGTCCACGTCACCGCCTCCAACTGCGTCCAGTGCGGTGCGATCACCGCCAAGGGCGGCCGCCTCACCCTCCCCGAGGGTGGCGACGGCCCGCTGTACCAGGAGACGTAGCGAAGAAGTTCGCCTGACGGCACGATCTGCGCGCCACGCGCGCGAGTCGGCCACCTAGGGTCGGCGGGTGGTTCCCGTCGGCTCGATCGTCAGCGACGCCGCTTCCGGCGTTGGCTTCATAGCGGCGACCATCGCAGTCTGCGGCTTTCTTGCCCAGGCGCCGCCAGCGTTGATGCAGAAGGACGATCAGACGGTGCGAACCCTGACGGTGATTGGGGGGCTAATTGGCATTGTCATCGCAGTCGGGGTTATTCTCAGCAGCCGCATGCAGTAATCTTTTGTCTTCAGATGGAAGGAGGTTGAAGTGACTGAGCGACAAGCATTTATCTCGTTTTTCCTCGGGGTCCTTCTCTTGGAGGCGGTCGTGATGAGCGGCTTGGCGTTGGTGGGTGCAGATTCGGAAACCAAAGTCGCCGCTCTATCGTTGCTGGTGTCCGGGGCTGGCCTCGGTGTCGGTTTCATCGGGGTGCACTACCACTAGCGAGTAGGTTCCCGCCGTGGTGGCTCTGGGAATAGCCGCGGCGATAGCGGCCTCGCTGCTCTACAACACCTCGATCGCGCTGCAGGCGCTGGAGGCGCGGGAGGTGCCGCACGAGCACGGGCTGAAGCCGTCGCTGCTGGGCAGGCTGCTGCGGAACCGGCGCTGGCTGGCGGCGACGGGCTTGGGGCTGCTGGGCTGGCCGCTGGAGATCGCGGCCCTGTTGCTGGCGCCGCTGACGGTGGTGCAGCCTTGTATTGCCAGCGGCCTGATCCTTTTGCTCTGGCTGGGGACGACGCGGCTGGGGGAGACGCCGGGGCGGCGGGAGCTCCTCTCGGTCGCCGCGATCATCGCCGGAATTGCGGGTGTCGCTTGGGCGGCGCCGGAGCGCAGCACCGACCATGCCGGAGCGGGGGCGATCGCCGTCGCGCTTGTCCTGGTCGCGATCCCCGTCCTCGCCCCTTACGCCTTCCACCGCCGCGCTGGAGTCATCGGGACGCTGGCTCTTCTCAGCGCCGGTTGCGGCTACGCCTGGACCGCGATCGCCAGCAAGCTGCTCACCGACGAGCTGGCGGTCGGCGCGGTGCTGGTCGCGATCGCCTGGCTTGCCACCGCGGTGGTCTCCGAGGGCCTGGCACTGCTGAGTGAGATGAGCGCGCTGCAGCGGCGCCCGGCGACCCACGTCGCCCCGGCGATGTTCGCGATCCAGGTGCTGGTTCCAGTCGTCCTCGCCCCCTTAATCTTCAATGAGTCATGGGGTGAAACGCCCCTCGGCGGCCTCGCCCTCGTCGCTTTCATCGCCCTCGTCATGGCCGGGACGGTCCTCCTCGCCAGCTCGAAGCCGGTGGGCGCGCTGCTCGAGTCCGCGCATGCGGACGATTGATCTCTAAGGATCGGGTAAAAAGTCCGATTTCGCTGGTAGCCTTGCGCCGCCTCCCGCAGTAAGTACTTCGTCCCTGCCGAGGCAAGACCAGAAGCCACACCCCCAGCAAGGAGCCATCGTAGGGCCCGTAGAGAACACGCTGCCCGACGCGAGCAAGTTCGCGATCGGGTTCGACCACCGTGACCGTGCCCGGTTGTTCGAGCTTTGGGCCGAGGTCCTCGACTCCGAGCAGTGGTCCGAGGGCGCCAAGCTGAAGGCGTTCGAGGAGCGCTGGGAGCGGTGGAACGGGCTGCCCAGCCTCGGCCTCTCGAGCTGGGCCGGCGGCGCCCTGGCCGCGCTCGAGTTCGCCGGCGTCAAAGGAGGGACCGTGCTCTGTCCCTCCAACACCTTCATGGCGACGCCGCTGGCAGCGATCGGCGCCGGCGCCGAGGTCGAGTTCGTCGACTGCAACCGCGAGGACCTCTGCATGTCCTTCGCCGACTTCGAGCGCAAGGCCGAACAGCACAAGCCGCGGGCGGCGATCCTCGTCCACATCGGCGGCCACATCGCCTTCGACGCCGAGCGGATCGCGGCCTACTGCCGCGACAACGGGATCTTCCTGCTCGAGGACTGCGCCCACGCCCACGGCGCCGACTGGAGCGGCGCCAAGCCGGGCGGCTTCGGCGACGCCGGCGTCTACTCGCTGTATGCGACGAAGACGATCTCCAGCGGCGAGGGCGGCGTCTTGGTCTCCGGCAACCCCGACCTGATCGAGTTCGCCGCCAAGTTCCGCAACTACGGCAAGTTCGAGCACGAGGTCGAGGGCCTGAACTTCAGGATGAGCGAGTTCACCGCGGCGCTCGGTCTGGTCCAGGCAGAGCGGATGGAGGAGATCGTC
>DASSNA010000001.1:0-2579 GCA_035688445.1 Solirubrobacterales bacterium
TACGACGAGCAGGCGGCCTGCAGCTTCGGCATCTTCTTGCCGCGGTCCGCGATCTCCACCAGGCACATGCGGCACTGGCCGACCACCGTGAGGCGCGGGTGATAGCAGTAGTGGGGGATCTGCACGCCGATCTTCGTCGCGGCGTCGATCAGGTTGGTGCCGGCCTCCACCTCGACGGTGCGGTCATTGATGGTTACTTTGGGCACTCTTCAGAAGCTCCGTTCAGGCGAAGTAGCGCCGGCGCGGCAGCGGGCAGCGCTTCTCGCGGATGTGCTGCTCCACCTCGGGCCAGAAGCGGTCGACCAGCGATTTGACCGGGCCGATCGCCGCGTCGCCCAGGGCGCAGAGCGAATTGCCGCCGATGTGTGCACAGATCGACAGGAGCAGCTTGCCGTCGGCCTCCCGCCCCTCGCCGTCCTCGAGGCGATGGAGGAGCAGCTCCATCCAGTTCGTCCCTTCGCGGCAGGGGGTGCACTGGCCGCACGACTCGTGGTTGAAGAACTTGGCGAGGCGGGCGACCGAGCGCACCAGGCAGGTGGTGTCGTCCATCACGATCACCGCCGCCGAGCCGAGCATCGAGCCGGCCTTGGCCACGGTGTCGAAGTCCATCTTGATGTCGATCTGGTCCGCCGGCAGGATCGGCGCCGAGGCGCCGCCGGGGATGAACGCCTTGAGGGTCCCTCCCCGGTACATGCCGCCCGCCGCCTCCAGCATCGCGCGGAAGGTGATGCCGATCGGGTGCTCGTAGGTGCCGGGCCTCTGCACGTGGCCGGAGATGGCGTAGAGCTTGGGGCCGGTGTTGCGCTCGTCGGTACCGATCGACTTGTACCAGTCGGCGCCGCGGTTGATGATGTGCGGCACGTTGCACAGCGTCTCGACGTTGTTGATCACGGTCGGCGCGCCGAAGGCGCCGACGACGGCGGGGAAGGGGGGTTTGACGCGCGGCTGGCCGCGCTTGCCCTCGAGCGACTCGAGCATCCCGGTCTCTTCGCCGCAGATGTAGGCGCCGGCGCCGCGGTGCACGTACATGTCGAGCTTGAAGCCGGAGCCCATGGCGCTGGCGCCGAGGATCCCCGCCTCGTAGGCCTCCTTCAAGGCCCGCTCGAGGATCGCCGCCGACTTGGTGTACTCGCCGCGGATGTAGATGTAGCAGGTGTTGGCCTGCACCGCCCAGCAGCAGATCGCGCACCCTTCGAGGAGCTGGTGCGGGTCCTTCTCCATGAGGAGCCGGTCCTTGAAGGTGCCCGGCTCGGACTCGTCGGCGTTGCACACCAGGTACTTCGGCTTGTCCTTCCCCTTAGGGATGAAGCTCCACTTGAGGCCGGCGGAGAAGCCGGCGCCGCCGCGGCCCCGCAGGCCCGACTTCTTGACCTCCTCGATGATCGCGTCGGGCTCCATCTTGAGGGCCTTGGCGAGCCCCTCGTAGCCTCCCGACTGCCGGTAGCCCCGCAGCGTCAGCGCGTCGGGGTTGCCGACGTTTTTGGTCAGCACCGGTTCGAACGTCACTTGAGGCCTCGCAGGATCTGCCGCACCCGCTCCGGGGTGAGGTTCTCTTGGTAGTCGTCGTCGACCATCATCATCGGCGCCGTGTCGCACGAGCCCAGGCACTCGAAGTGGATGTAGGAGCAGCGGCCGTCGGGGGTGACCTCGTCCTCCCCGACCTTGAGCTCCTGGTGCAGGGTCTCCATGATCTCCTCGCAGCCGCGCAGCTGGCAGGAGAGATTGGTGCAGACCCGGATGCGGTGCCGGCCGACCGGTTTCTGATGGTAGAGGTCGTAGAAGGTGACGACGCCGTAGACCTTGGCGGAAGGAAGGCCGAGCTCGGCCGCCACCGCCTCGATTGCCTCGTCGGGGAGCCAGCCACCCCAGGCCCGCTGCGCGATGTGGAGGGCGGGGAGGAGGGCCGCCTCGTCCGTCGGGTAGCGCTGGCGCACCGCGTCGAGCTCCGCCTTGGCGGCCGGCGGCAGGCCCGCCGAGGTCACCTTCGGCTCGCTGACGCTCATACTCCGGCCCCCCGGCGGGCCGCCCGCTCCCGCTGCTCGCGGCGCGGCCCCAGATCGAGCCCGCCCTTGAGCCAGACGTAGGCGAAGCCGACCAGGATGAGGAAGACGAAGACCATGACCGCCCAGAAGAGCGGCCAGCCGCCGCTGCGCAGGGTGAGCGCCCAGGGGTAGAGGAACGCCGCCTCGAGATCGAAGACGATGAAGTCGATGGCGACCAAGAAGAACGCCACCGAGATCCGCTTGTGCGAGCGGTCCATCAGCGGCATGCCCGACTCGACAGTGGTCAATTTCACGCGTCCGCCGCGCTGGTCGCCGAGCAGATAGGAGATCGCGAGGATCGCGAGCCCCATCACGATGGCGACTCCGATCGTCAGCAGGACGGGGTAGTACTGCTCCGGCAAGGTCGTCCTCCAGAAGCAGGGGTCAGATCGAAAACAGTGCCCCGGAGCCTGGGCCCCGAGGGCATGTGAAGGATGTCACAAGCTAGGGCGGGAGACAAGCCAGGGGAGGAACAAACTGGGACACTACCGGGCGCCGAAGATCCCCATCAGGCCCTGTGGCACAGGCGGCTCGGGC